>CAJQLI010000037.1 GCA_905479125.1 uncultured Alphaproteobacteria bacterium
GTCGAGGATGATGAGTTTGCCTGCAGCGCGTTGCGAGAGTTATTTGAAGAGAACGGTTGGCAGGTCGTGGTTGCGGAAAATGGCATCGAAGCCATGCGCCATATGACGCAAATCAGTTTCGAGGTGATTGTCACTGACGTCTTCATGCCTGAGATGGATGGCGTCGAACTCGTCCGCCAGATTCGACTGACAGATAAAACTCAGAAGATCCTGGCAATTTCAGGCGGTGGTGCGGGCATGGGCTCCGACAAGGCCGTCGATATCATCGAGGCGATTGGCGCGGACGCGGCGCTCCAGAAGCCATTAAGGAATGAAGAATTGCTCCTCGCCGTCGACCGGCTGACAGCTGCCTAGAAGAAAAGCACCTCGGCGCGCCGCAATGGCGCGCCGAGGTAAAGCTGGTTTGTACGCGGTGTTTCAGACGACTTCGCGGCTGCCGTCGGAGTACCGGATTTTCACGGTCACAGTACCTTCATTCATCAGCCACGGGCGGACTTTGTAGTCCCGCGCGCCGCTGGAATGCATGGGGTCTGAAGCAGCTATTTCTTTGGCTTCCGCCAGGGAACCCGCGCGGATGATGACCATCCCTTCGCCTTCCCAGAGCTCTTCATTGTCGTCCCAGAACGGCCCGGCACCGAACATGATCCCCTTTTCTTCCAGTTCAATCTGGAATTTCAGATGGGGCTCGATGTTCTCCATTACCGGACCCATGCCGTTGGCCGGGAATGTGTGAACCATATAGAGCTGTTTCTGCAGCATGCCGTTGCAGGCGTCGAGAATGTCCTGCTTCTTGATAACGGGTCCAGACATGTGTGTGTTTCCTTCCTGTTGATATATTTTGTTGTGGTGTTCTGTCAGGTGACTTTGATGGTGATGTCGCCGACGCCGTCGATATGGCCTTCCATGACATCGCCTGCGACGATCGGGCCGACACCCGCGGGTGTGCCGGTATAGATCAGGTCACCGGGCTGGAGTTCGAACAGTCCGGACAGATATTCGATCGTTTCCGGCACGTTCCAGATCAGATCGGCGATATCAGCGGTCTGTTTGATCTCTCCATTGACCTTCAGCCAGATGTCGCCCGTTGCAGGATGACCGATCTTGGAGGCCGGCTGGATGTCGGCGCAGGGCGCGGAATCATCGAACGCCTTGCCGATTTCCCAGGGGCGGCCTTTTTCGCGCATGCCGATCTGAAGATCGCGGCGCGTCATATCAAGGCCGCAGGCATAGCCGAAGATGTGGTCGTTGGCTTTTGCCTGGGGAATGTTCTTGCCACCGGTGCCGATTGCGACAACCAGTTCCATTTCGTAATGAACGTTTTCGGACATGGACGGGTAGGGGAAGTCTGCGCCGTCGGCGATGATCGTGTTATTCGGCTTCATAAAGAAAAACGGCGGATCGCGATCCGGGTCCGAGCCCATCTCGCGGGCGTGTTCGGCATAGTTCCGGCCGACACAATAGATGCGGCGTACCGGGAAAACCTCATCCGAATCAGCGACCGCAACGGCGGGCAGTTCCATGGGGGCTACGGCGTATTTTGTCATTTTCGCTCCTTTGTGAACGGGTATCTGTAATTGTGGTTTAGGTTAAGCGGTGGGGGTCAGGTCGCCGGCTTCGACGATGGTCAGCTCGTTGTCGCCAACCCCGTTCTGGCGCCGGAAGGCTGCGGCGGCTTTGTATTCATCGGAATTGAAACACGCCTCGGCATCCGCCATTGAAGGGAACTCGATGACAACGAAGCGTTCGAAATAATCCTTGCCTTCAAGGGTTTTGCTGTTGCCGCCCCGGGTCAGAACTTTGCCGTTGAACTTTTCCAGAATCGCCGGAACTTTCGTGGCGTATTTCATATATTCGTCGTAATCGTTGATCTTGGCACGCGCCAGCCAGTAGGCAGTCATTTCAAATCATCCCTTTTATAAGTCGGTCGGAGGTATAGCCGATCTGTTTCGCCTTGAGAGGCAAAATTTTCGGATGAAGCGACATCGGACCCTCAGACATTTCGGATTCATTTAATATACGCTAGGCTTATCGACAATCCACGTCGGGGGAAACGATGCCACTTACTCATTTGGAACATTTTCTGATCCAGGCGGAAGACCTGGACGGGACCCGGGACTGGTATGCCGATGTTCTGGGGATGGTGTCCGGGCCGCATCCTGATTTCAAGATGCCGGTGCACTGGATGTATCTCGGGGATGAGCCCGTTTTGCATCTCGCCGAGGGTGGCGCAGATGTGTCCGAGAATCGTCTGAAATATCTGGGCCAGCAATCGACCGCGACCAGCGGGTCGGGGGTTGTGGATCATGTGGCATTCAGGGCGACGGGGCTCAAAGACATGATGGAACATCTCGACGCGAAAGGTATCGACTATACGAAGCGCCAGGTCGATGACCAGGGGCTCTTTCAGCTTTTCCTGATGGATCCGAATGGTGTGAAGGTCGAATTGAATTTCGCCAATGAAGAAGCAACCGGCATCAAGGCGGACATTATGGCGTCGGAACTGTCGGACTGACCTTCACGCCGGGCCCGAGAATTAACAATTAAGCATAATCCGATAAGGGAGACCCTAAATTGATCGATCTCTACACCTGGTTCACGCCGAACGGGCGCAAAGTATCCTTGATGCTCGAAGAGTGCGAGCTGGAGTACAAAACCCACGCGATTAATATCGGCAAGGACGAACAGTTCGCGCCTGATTTTCTGAAGATCAGCCCGAATAACAAAATTCCGGCGATTTTTGACAATGATAACGGGAAGTCGCTGATGGAATCCGGCGCGATCATGATGTATCTCGCCGATAAATCGGGAAAATTCTGGCCGCAGGATCCTGATGACAAATGGTCGACCGTGGAATGGCTGATGTTCCAGATGGGGGGCGTCGGACCGATGTTCGGTCAGTGCCACCACTTCACAAAATACAATCCCGGCATCGCGCCATATGCCGAAGATCGCTATCTGAACGAGACCAAGCGCCTATATGGCGTCATGAACGAAAAGCTCGGTAAAACCGCTTTCCTCGCCTGCAACGAATACACGATAGCTGACATGGCGGTATGGCCGTGGGTTGCCCGGTTCGACTGGCAGAGTGTTGATCTGAACGAATTTCCGAATGTCCGGCGCTGGTTTCTTGAGATCCTTGACCGGCCGGCGACGCGCAGAGGCTGGAACGTGCCGGAGAACGAACAGGAAATACCGATGCCCTAGCGGGTTGCGTTATAAATTAGCAAACGATAATTTACTTCCTCGGATAGAAGACTTTGTCATTGATTTGTGCCTTCTATCCAGCAGGATGCGGCAAGCAGGTTCAAGCAAACGAAACCTGACCGCTCACAGGAGAGGAAACGCCATGTTTCGCGCGCTTGAACGCATATGTTCGGCATTGAACTATATCGCTGCAGCCTGGCTGATGCTGCTCGCTGTAATCATCTTTGTGGAGGTGATCGGCCGCGGGTTCTTCTCCGCTTTTCTCGGCGGTGATGAGATCGTGACCAACTCCGTGCCGGCGATTGTGTTTTTGCAGGTGCCGTTGGCCATACTGACCGGCAGTATGCTTCGGACAACGATCACCTACGATCATTTGAACAAACGCTGGCGTCATGTTGTCAATGCGATCTCCTACCTGATGGGGATGATGTTGATGATCGGCATCGCGGTTGGCGGGTGGACCGATATGATCAACGGTTGGGAGATCGGCGAATATCAGGGAATTGGCGCACTTGAAGTGCCGGTTTACCCGGTCAGGACGATCATTATTGCCTCTGCAATTTTTATCACGCTGATCTATTTCATCCACCTGATGCGGGCGGCGGTTGGCAAAGATATGACTCCGGGCGCGCAGGCGACCGGGTCGGGGGCCATGGAAGAGATATGAAAACGGTGAAAATTCAGACCCGCGACAAGAAAGTCGGAGCTCCCTTATGGAACTGAACACACTCTTGGTGCTCTCGCTTGTCGGGATGCTCGTGGCCATATTTGCCGGGGTACATATCGCCCTCGCCCTTGGTATTACCGCGATGGTGGGCACATACTTCATTTTCGAAGACTGGTATCTCGCCTCGGCCCAGGTCGGCGGTGCTGCGTATGAACTGGTCCGGAATTACGTGTTCGCGACCATCCCGCTATTTGTCCTGATGGGGGACTTCGTCGCAAAATGCGGGGCGGCGGGCGACCTGTATAAAGTTATCAATCGATGTCTCGGCGGCATTCCGGGGCGTCTTGCAGTGGCGACTGTCACCGGTAATGCGGCGTTTGCGGCTGTGACCGGCACATCCATCGCATCGGCTGCCGCGTTCAGCCGGATTGCGTATCCCGAAATGATGAAGTTCAATTACAAACGGGAATTTGCTTTGGGCTCAATCGCCGGGTCTGCATGTCTTGGCATGCTGATCCCGCCAAGTGTCCTGTTGATCGTCTGGGGTATCATTACCGAACAATCGATCGGCAAGCTCTTCGTGGCCGGGGTCATTCCCGGAATCCTGCTGTCTGTTCTGTATATTGTGTACACAATCGGTGCTGTGAAACTGAAGCCGTCGCTTGCGCCCGAAATTCCGGAAGACGAGCTGGATCCGATCACGAAGGGGGAGATTGTCTCCACCGTCGGCGTGGTCGGGATTATCGCGATTGTTATGGGCGGGATATGGGGGGGGGCCTTCACAGCGACCGAGGCCGCCGGGATCGGCGCTCTTGCTGCCATGGTTCTCGCCATTATTAAGGGGCTCAGGGTACAGGGGCTGGTCGAGGCGGTGATTGATGCCGGCAAGACATCGGCGCCGATTATGATCCTGCTGGTAACAGCCGGTATGTATGCCCGTTTCCTGTCGCTCGCGGATATCGACACCCTGATCAAGGATGCCGTGGGAGAGGGCGCACTGGTCATCCTGATGATGGTTGTGATCTGGATTGTTCTCGGAATGATCCTCGATTCTATCTCGATCATCCTTTTGACGGTGCCGCTGTTCTCTCTGCTGGATGTCGGAATGGACCCGCTGGCCTTCGCGATATTTGGAATTTTGCTTATCGAAGCAGGACTGCTGACGCCGCCGTTCGGATTGGTAGTGTACGTGGTGAAGGGAGCTGTTCCAGATTCCGGGGTCCAATTAGCGGAGATCTTCAAGGGATCAATCCCCTATTGGATATTGATGCTGGTCACGGCTGCCGCGATCTATGCATTCCCACAGATTGCGAACTGGTTGCCGCAGTTCGTCTGACGAAGAACGGCAAAAAGACGACAAGCTTTCACATGGAATTCGCCTGTGATACGCTTTTGAGGAACCAAATAGTTGAACTTAATCAACCTAAAAGGGAGGTTCGTTTTGAAGAATACGACCAAAATCACGGCGGCAGTCGCCGCCATAATCGCGGGCTCGCTTGCCTTCGGTAGCACGGTGAATGCAAAAACATATGTTCTGCGCATGGGCTCGGGGCATCCGAGCAAGCCCGTAGCCTATGTCCGCAATATGGAACATCATTTCGCAGACATGGTAACGAAGCGCGTCGCGGCTGAGACCGAGCACAAGGTCCGCTTCATTCATGCCTATGCCGGCAAGATTGCCAAGGTCCATGAGACACTGGAAGCCGTTGAAAAAGGCCTGCTTGATATCGGTGGTTGGTGTGTCTGCTTCGAAAGCGCCAAGATGCTGCCGATGAACTGGGATTACTTCACGCCGTTTACGACCGGCGATATCCGCAAACAGGTTGCGGTGAAGCGCCGTGTCATGGCCGAGCATCCGGAAGTCTATGACATGCTCGACAAGAAGTATAAGCAGAAGATGATCGCGATGACGGGGTTCGATAATTACGGCCTCGGCACGAAGTTCAAGTGGGACGACGTGAGCGAGCTTAAAGGCAAGAAGATCATCGCTGCGGGCCCCAACCTTCCGTGGGTCGAACGTTATGGCGCTATTCCGGTCACGACGAGCCTGCCGACGGCGTATAATGCGCTGGCAACCGGTGTTGCTTCAGGGTTCATCATGTTCCCGGGTGTGTATTTCGGCTTCAAGTTCCATGAGCCGGCACCGCACTTTAAGATCGTGAACCTGGGGGCCCAGGCGCAGACGATCATGACGATGAATAACAATACCCGGAAGAAACTGCCCGCCAACGTTCTTAAAATTATCGACGAAGCGGCGGCAAGCTATGAGACGGTCGCCACTGTCGATTCATACGAGAGTGAGGCTCTTGGTCTCGAGAAGCTGAAGAAGGCGGGCGCTTTTGTGACCACGCTTCCGACGGAACAGCAGACCAAATGGGCTGCCGCGCTGAAAGACTGGCCGAACGAACGTGCCCACGACCTGCATAAGGAATTCGCCATCGATGGTCCGGCGATCATGGAAAAGTACATGAAGTACATGGAAGAGGCCGGTCACAAGTGGCCGTACCGCTACCAGTTCAAGCAGCTCGGTTCCTGATCGAAACTGTCTGAAAAGATTAGGGCGGCCTCCGGGCCGCCCTTTTTCGTTAATGCATTCGTCATTGGCCCGGTTTTTCATTGACAAGGCGGCGTCAGATTTCGAACCTGCAGGCATGTACACGCATGCCACTGATGCGGGATGGATTTCCCGAACTCACCGCGCGATAGCGCCTTTCCGCCTTCAGCAACCGACGACCCCTTCAGAGGTCGTTCAGGCTCTCATTGAATCCGAAGATTCCTCGATAATTGCAGGTGGCATTGATCTTGTCCGTCGGATGCGTAGTGGCAATTCACAAGATACCCTGATCGATCTTTCCGCTGTTTCGGGGCTTCGCGAGATAGAAGACCACGCGGGCTTTATCCGCATCGGCGCCTTGGCGACCCACTGGGACGTGGAAACGTCTCCGTTACTTGCAGCGCGATTGCCCGCTTTTCAGGCCGCATGGAAGACGATCGGTAACGTCCGCATAAGGATGACCGGTACCGTTGGCGGAAATCTGATGGCGGCAGAACGCGCCTATGATGGGCCGGTGCTCCTCGGTGTTTCCGGTGCAAAACTTGTCTTTCTGACGGATGGGGGCGAGGTGAAAATTGCCGCATCCGATGGGGCCGGAAGTTACCCGTCGCGCGCGTTGTTAACCGCCATCGAGATTCCCGTCATGCCCAATGCGCAGCTTGGCTTTGATCGAACTCTCAAGCCGGTCGTAAGCGTCGCCGTCGGGCTTGTTGATCAGGACGTGTCTGTCGGTGTCGGGTGTGCTCATATTTCCCCGTTCTTCTGGTCCGGAAAGGTCTCGGAGGTAGAGGCAGCGCTGGCGTCGGCGCTGCCGGAGCCTATCGACAACCCCATGGGCAGTGCCGCGTACCGTAGACGCATGGTCACGGTGTTAGCGCGCCGCCTGATCCGGCATTTGCACGAGGGAGATGCGTCATGAGTGGTGAATTGGCATTTGTTTCCTGCACCGTGAACGGGGTTGCCCGGGAATTCCATGTACGGGCGGAGGATATGCTGATCGACGTCCTGCGGGACCGGTTGGCGCTCACGGGCGCAAAGCTCTCCTGCGATCTTGGTGCGTGCGGCGCCTGTACGGTTCTGATGGATGACAAGCCGGTTTCCAGTTGCAGTACTTTCGCCTGGCAGGCCGGTGGATCGGAAATAAGGACCGTCGAGGGACTCGCCGGCGCGGATGGCACGCTTGATCCGGTCCAGCAGGCTTTTGTCGATAACAGCGCTTTTCAGTGCGGTTACTGTACGCCCGGGATGATCATGCTGGCGCGGGCTTTACTCGATCATGACCCGTCTCCCGACCGCGATGCGATCCGTGCCTGGATGGGCGCGAATATCTGTCGCTGTACGGGGTATGAGATGATTATCGAGGCAGTCGAAAATGCGGCGGCCGCGTCTCAGGAGGCAGGCAAATGAACAAGGTTTCAACAGACCTGCACGTTGTCGGCCAACGGTCCGCCCGCAAGGACGCGGTACCGAAAACCACCGGTACGGCCACCTATACGGTGGATGTATCGTTCCCCGGAATGCTTCAGGCAAAGGTTTTGCGCTCGCCGCATGCGCATGCCCGCATAACATCAATCGATGCGTCGGCCGCGCGTGAAATGCCGGGTGTGCATGCCGTGATCACACGCGATGACCTGGATGGGCTGAGCCCGACCTATGGATATTTCATCAAGGATCAGCCGATCGTTGCGATGGACAAAGTGCGTTATATCGGCGACGCCGTTGCCGCGGTGGCGGCAGAGACCGAATTACAGGCTGTTGCTGCCCTTGAACGGATTACCGTCGAATATGAAGTATTGCCGCCCGTTGCGACCGTTGAGGACGCGATGGCGGAAACGGCGCCTGAACTTTTCGAAGAAGAACCGATGGGGGTTGTGCCGGCCTACGGACAGGGCGCGAGCGGGGCACGTCGCCTCGGGCGGAATAACTGCTACCGTTTTTCGTACGAGACCGGGGATGCCGGCGCGTTTGACGGCTGTGATCATATCTTTGAAGACCGCTTCGTCTTTTCGCGGGATCAACACTTTCATCTCGAACCCTTCGTTACCGTCGCCCGGATGGATGGTGATGTTATCGAGGTCTGGTCGAGTACGCAGAATCCGTTCCCGCTGCGCAAGGAACTGGCACGTGTCTTCCAGTACCCGGAAAATCTGATCCGGGTCCGGGTGCCGTATCTCGGCGCAGGGTACGGTGCGAAGAACAACTGCAAGACCGAGCCCATCGCCATTCTACTGGCACGAAAGTCCGGCCGCCCGGTCCGGTTTTGCATGACGATGGAAGAATGTTTCCTGACCCAGAGTCAGCATGCCGCAATCCTCGATGTTAAAACCGGCGTGATGGCCGACGGCACGTTCGTCGCACGTTACGGCCGGATCCTGCTCGACTCAGGCGCCTATTCCGATGCAAGCCCGCTGGTCGCCGAAAAAGCCGGCTATCGTCTGCCTGGACCCTACAATTGGCAGCATCTGGATATCGATTGCGATTGTATCCTGACGAATACGACGCCGGCCGGACCGTACCGGGGCTTCGGCGGCACACAGGCAGCCTGGGCTTCGGAATCCCAGATAGACATCATTGCCCGAGCCTTGGGGCGCGACCCTTTCGATCTGCGGATGCAGAACGTCAAGAACCTTGGCGAAGCCTATGTGCCGGGCGAAAGTGGAATAGATTCGGACCTCCGCGTTGGGCTTCAGGTGGTTGCGGACAGGGCCGGGTATGACCGGCGTGCCAGCGGCGAGGGGCGTGGCATGGGCGTGTCCATCGGGTTCAAGGATGCCGGTGGTGTGAACAAGCCCGCGCAGGCGCGTGTACGGATCACGACAACAGGCGGTGTCTATCTTGAATGCGGCTCTATCGAAATCGGGCAGGGGATTCATACGGCCATGTCACAGGTCGTTGCAGAATTGTTGAACACCAGTGCTGATCGCGTCGTCTATCCGGAGCTGAATACCGATTATACACCGTTCGATCAGGGAACAAATGCGAGTTCCGCTATTATCGTGATGGGACAGGCGGTTCAGCAGGCAACGCTGGAGGCAAAGCAGAAAGTGATGG
>CAJQLI010000038.1 GCA_905479125.1 uncultured Alphaproteobacteria bacterium
TTCCACAATCGCCACACCTACCGCCTACCAGCCGGACAGACCCATCCGGCTCGGTCCGGAGCGATTCCCCGGCAAGAAGCACGTGCGCTTCGGTATGTTCGGCGGTCTCCGCCATGCTTATCGTTCCCTGTTCCAGAATTCTTGTATCAACCGGCCAACTGCACGGCAAGCGTCACCACATCGCACCGCCGCCGTCAATCACCAGCGTCTGTCCGGTGACGAAATCGCTCTCCGCCGACGCGAAGAATATGCACGCGCCGATCAGATCATCCGGCTCCTGCAGACGCTTCAGCGACCGCCCCGCAAGCTTTGCCGCCGGGCCGCCGTCGCGCCAGTCGGTACGCGCCTTTACGTTCTCGGACATCGTCGAACCGGGAGCAATTGCGTTGACGCGAATACCGTCATCCCCAAGCTCATTCGCCATGGCGCGTGTCATTCCGAACACTGCGCCCTTGGAAGCATCGTAATGCACATAATAAGGCAAACCTGCGAAGATACGGCTGGTCGAGATATTAACGATCTTGCCGTATCCCTGCTCGCGCATCACCGGAATTGTCGCCTTCGTGCACAGAAACGTGCCGCTGACATTGACCTTCATCACCCGGTCAAACAGTTCCGGCGTGATCTCATCGATGGACGCGCGTTCCAGGTTTCCAAAAATCGCCGCATTATTGATGAGCACATCGACCCGGCCGAATTTCTCGACCGTTTTCGCGACCATATCCTGACAGGATTCCCAGTCGGAAACGTCATTCTGTAAAGCCAGTGCCTGTGTGCCCGAGGCGCTGATCTCTGCGGCCACTGCAGAGGCGTCGTCGATGTCGGAGACAACGACTTTCGCGCCCTCTTCCGCAAGTGCCTTCGCATATGTTGCGCCAAGTCCCTGCGCCGCGCCGGTGACGATACACACCCGGCCCTCAACCCTGTTGGGCATTCAAATTACCTGCCTGTTTTTTTGATTAGCTATCTAAGCGTATCGGCGACGGATTGCCCTGTAAAGCATCAAAGCCGGGCAACGAATTCGGTGATCAGATCCATGCCATCTGCCCAGTTTTCCTCGCGTGACCGGCCGGAAGATTTTCGTGGTGTCAGGTCGTGGTCACCGTCGGCCAGAAAGTTCACGCTTATCGACTTTGACAGTATGTAACCTGCGACCTCGTCGCGCTTTCCGAACGGGTCCCGCTCGCCCTGCAGGATAAGTGCCGGTGTTTTCATGTCGGCAAGGTGTTCGGTTCGTAATTTGTCCGGTTTCCCCGGCGGATGGAACGGATATCCGAGGCAGACAAGTCCGGCCGCGCCGGCGTCATCTGCAATCATCGACGCGATGCGCCCGCCCATCGACTTTCCGCCGACGACCAGGTTTTCCGGACCAAGTTCAGCCGCGATATTCATATAGGTTTCCAGCAGCACCGGCGCGCGGTCCGGTGGGCGGCGTTTGCCGTCATCGCGGCGTTTAATCATGTAGGGAAACTCGAACCGAGCCACCCGCAGCCCGCGATCCGCAAGACCGGCTGCGAACAGGTTCATGAAATCAGAATCCATCGGCGCTCCTGCCCCATGGGCAAACACGAATGTCTTATCTGCATTTTTCGGACCGTCGAACAGGAAATCAGTCACCGGGCCGACCTGCTACAACATCAGGGGGATCGTCCCGGCCGCCTGCGCACGCGCAATAATGGCAACGACAATTCCAACAACTATAATAAGGAGCAGGCGGCGTAATCCCATGTCCGTCAACGTCCCGGATCAGGCGAGTCGCGTCAATCGGCCGGTTTGCGACGTACCATCACGGTGTCATCGGAAGATAGGACGATGTCCCCTTTCTGATTGCTCAGCGCAAATTCCCAGAACATAAGGCCGCGGTCAGGCCGGGACTTCGAGTCTCGGGTTCCCTTGCAGACCTGATACATGATCAATTCATCACCCGGCCGCACCGGCTTGAGAAACTGCTGATTATCGATCCGCACAGCGCCGATAATCGCAGTGTTCCTCTCGATACTCATAATCAGGCGCTGTTTGAGCGCGATCGTCAGGACGCCGGAGGAAATCAGACTATCATGGATGGTTTCCTGACCGTCAGCGGCGCTGAGATGCATCGGCAACGGATCATAGCGTTCTGCAAACCTAACGATCTCGTCTGCGGTGACCGTGATCGGCCCGGCCTGCTGGATATCACCTTCCCGGTATTCGCCGAGAAACCGTTCAACCACCGGCCCGGGCACCACGTCCCGGATATCTTCTGGGTCAGATGTCATGGACCGGACATAACCGACACCCGGCCCATGCGCAATTCAGAAACGGTTTTTCGATTACAGGACCGTCAGCATGTCACCGACAAGCGGGTGACGGACGATATCCGTCTGTGCGAGCCGGACCACGGCAATGTTATCAAGTGGTTCCAGTTTATTTGCGATATCCGCAAGGCCCGACACGCCAGGCAGCAGGTCGGTTTGATCGGGATCTCCGGTAATAACCATCGTTGCGTTCCAACCCAGCCGCGTCAGCAGCATTTTGAGCTGCGCATAGGTGCAGTTCTGTGCTTCGTCGATCACGACGAAAGACCGGCTGAGCGTTCTGCCGCGCATGAATGCGACCGGCGCGATCTCGATCCCGCCATTCGACATCAGCGCCCGAAGGCGTTTACCGCCAAGGCGGTCGAGCAGCGCATCGTAGAGCGGCTGCATGTAGGGCGCGACCTTGTCATTGGCGTCACCCGGCAGGAACCCGATACTTTCGCCTGCCTCGACCGCCGGACGCGACAGCACGATACGTTCAACCTTGTTTGCTTCCAGCGCCTCAACCGCGGCGGCAACCGCAAGATAGGTCTTTCCCGTTCCCGCCGGCCCGAGTGCGAGCACCATCTGGTATTCCTGCAACGCCGTCATCAGGCGGGCCTGGTTTGGACTCTTCGGCTGTATATTTCTTACGTAGCGCTTTCCCTCTCCGACATGCCCTTCGAGCGGGTCCCAGCTACTTCCCGAAAATGTGCATACATTGCTGTCATACGCGGCTCCACGCGAAGCGCGAGCGGATCTCTTTCCCATAAAAGTCCCTTCAGGTTTAAGTGACATAAAACGTCCGACCCACAGGGCCCGAACGACAAACGCCTTCCCGGAGGAAGGCGCGAACACAGCTTGGATTCAGAATTTGGGTCGTTACGGCGATTTGCGAGACCGTCGCCGGGCGGAACAGCGGCACCGCCGCACGTCCTGTCTTTCGGTATGGAAACGAACAACATCTACGGGCTATTCACCACTAATTTCACTCGCGATCAGGATTTTACCACCCTTTTATCTTTAGCCTTCGAATATTGCGCGGAGTCATAAAAATTTCATCCGCCGCACAATTTGGGCAGGTTATCCGATATTCAAAACAACCAGCCAGCGTGTTGATGATATGGCGTTCGCAGCCGAATCAGCGACCGTTTCAAGCTAACGCACTACCGCCCGGTTATCGGGGACGACGCAGGCGAAGCGCACGTGGATCATATGGGGCCCGCTCAACAGAGTATTCCCGAGCGGCGCTAGCCCCTGACACATCGCCGATAGCTTCCAACGAATTTGCATAGGCCGCCCAGGCAATCCCACGCGCAGGTGCATGATGCAGACCATTGGCAAATGCAGCCGCCGATTTTGCCGGATCGCCTGCCTGCATGAAAGCGTGGCCGGTCGCAAACCAGCGGTCGGCGGTCGGATGTGATTGGAGACTTGATGCACGCGAGTTCAGTACACGGGAAAGCCAACGAGGCGACACCGGATTACCACTGGTCAGTTTTTCTGCAATCTGGTTACCGGGAATATCCATCAGGTCCGCCGGCAACCGCAAGCCACCTAACACGAGCAATGCAACAGCTACGACAGCAATTATGCCCCGCATCCGTCTAAAGCGCGTGGGCGACAACGGTATGGTGTTCAATGTCAGAAGAAGCGTTCGGGAACCCGGATGACGTCGCCGGGATAAAGAAGATCATCCGGCTTAGCCTCTGTTTCGCTGTCTTTCGGCGCACCGGCACGGCGAACGAGAAAACGCTGTTTCCGCGCACGATAGGTAAAACCGCCACTCATCGCGACCGCATTGACGATCTTCATGCCTTCGACATAGGCATAGCTGCCGGGGCGTTTCACCTCACCGAGGATATAAAAGGGGCGGTAGTTCGTCACTTCGATGGAGACACGCGGCTTGCGCAGGTAACCGTTCGCAAGCTTCGTCACGACTTTCTTTTCGAGTTCACGAATTGTCTTGCCGCCCGCCTCGACCTCGCCAATCAGCGGATACGCGATCGACCCCGTGCCGCTGACCTCGAAAACACCGGAAAGATCGTCCTCGCCGTAAACCGTAACTTTTACGCGATCGCCGGATCCTAGCGTATATATATCACGCACTGACTGGGTCCTGTCGGCGCTGTCCGCTTCGGACGCACCGGCCGCCATGAAAAAGATGACGGCGATCAAAACGTAGAATCGCATGTCCGTTCCCCCCGTCGCATCAATACGTTAGCGTTCGCGACGTTCGAAACATGGTTACCGATTACCCTTAACGATCCGTTAAACGCGAACAGCTATGTCGTTGATATCCAAGCAATGCTATGAAAGAGATTATGACCGATCAAACCGAACGTTCCGAACAACCCTGGGTCAAACCGTTCTCTGACTACGGCCCGATTGTCGTGTTTTTCGCCGCCTACCTGACATGGGACCTGTTGATTGCTACAGCGGCGCTGATGGGCGCCACAGCGATTGCACTCGTGATATCGCTCGCCGTGAACAAGCGCGTGCCGCTGATGCCCTTGATTACGGCAGCCGTCGTCGGTGTGTTCGGTGGGCTCACACTCTGGCTGAACGACGACACGTTCATAAAGCTCAAACCGACGATCGTTCAGACACTGATCGGTTTGGTTCTGCTGGGCGGGTTATTGTTCGGAAAATCGCTGCTCAAACCCGTTATGGGGAGCGCCTGGCCCATGGATGATGACGGCTGGCGCAAGTTGACCCGTAATTTCGGGCTGTTTTTCCTGGTAATGGCTGTCGCCAATGAAATCGTCTGGCGTACGCAAACCACGGATTTCTGGGTGACCTTCAAGGTCTTCGGGATTATGGCGCTGACATTCGGGTTCAGCATGACGCAGATACCGATACTGAACGGTCATCGGGTTGAAGAAGAAGAAGAAAGCCAGGACTGATCTCGCTCAGGCGGCGCCGATCCGGGGTCGTCTCCTCTTTGCCCGAATGTCCGGTCCAGTATCTGGGTGGAATCCTCGGCAAGGTCGATGCACTCGGTCAATTTGACCAGGATGTGCATATTATTCGCCAGTACCTGGCGTGCCTCCGGGCGTTTATCGCCGGAGATCTTTCCAGCGCGCGCAATGATATCCTGCCGAATAATCGATAAGATATCTTCGAGCTTGTAGCCTTTCGGATTTTCGTCAGTAGAAAGAAAATGCGTCATTACGCGGTTCCAGCTATTTGATCGACCGTGATAGTATCGACCCTGCAGGTTAACGCTGTCTGAACGAATTCAAACAGTTTTGCGCCGCCAAAACCCCAATGTCACCACCAAGAGATGCCTGTTTTTTGTTCCGGGTAAATCCTGCCTTTGAGATAACTTCAAGCTTTGTGCTAGTTTATTGTTCTTAAACTGCAGTTCGTCCGAAATAAAAGCTGCCGCAGGGATACGCCGGGCTGATGAAGCCACTAATTAGACAAATTGCCAGACTCCTGGGCGCCGCCTTTATCGCGGTTGTTATAGGCGCGCTTCCCGTGGCCAAGGCGGCGGTCCCCACAGATATTGCCGAACGACTGCGCCAGACCGCCGGCCTCTGGCAGACCAGTATCGAACAGCAAAAGCAGATGCAGCAGTTCAACGGGAATACTCCCTCGACTGCAATGGCGGGCGATATGAACCGCCGGGTCTATTCTTCGATGATGGCACAAGCGGTCATGGAAGCGATTACACGTAATCCGGCTGATGCTCTGGACGTCACAAATGCGGCCATCGACGCCGCACCCGACTTAAAAGCGGGTATTCTCCAGAACCTGTCAATCGCCTTCCCCACCATGGGAAGCACCTTTGCCGGCGCGACCCAAGCAGTGCGTCCCATTCAGGTCGTGACGGCTGCAGCCGGACGTGCTCCCCCCGCCATCGGTCAACGAGGCGAAGCCGACCTGGTCGCAGCCGAAGTCATAGGTGATACCGGCGATGACGACCCTCTCGAGGGGTTCAACCGGGCTATGTTCGGATTGAATGATATTCTCGACAGTATTCTGCTTGTACCGATCGCCAGAGCATACCGCTTCATAATGCCCGAAACACTGCGCGAGATGGGCCGCAACTTTTTTCAAAACCTGAACGAGCCGGTCGTTGCCATCAACGATCTTCTACAGGGCGATTTCAGCAATGCCGGCGTCTCGGTAGGCCGGCTGGCTGTCAATTCCACGGTCGGCCTGTTTGGATTCTTCGAAGTCGCCGAAAGACTAGATTTAAAAGAACATCCGGCGGATTTCGGACAGACTTTACACACCTATGGTGTAGGGTCAGGGCCATTCATCGTGCTACCTTTTTTTGGGCCGTCCACAATACGAGACACTGTCGGCTCGGGAATAGATACGTTTCTCAATCCCCTAAGTTACGTGCTTGATGTCGAAACGCGCATGTATCTCAAAGTGTCCGAAATCATTGTCAAACGCGAAGCCGTTCTCGACCAGGTGGACGAGTTGAGGAAAGGATCCGTCGATTTCTATTCAGCGGTCAAATCATCGTGGCAACAGAAACGCGCCCAAGAGCTCCGCAAAGGGGAACCGCCACCCGCGGAGAATATCGATGCATTATTCGCGGATGTAAAATAAGCCGGAATTGAACGAACAGCGACCGAACCGAGCGTTAACAAAACCGCCAAGCGGCGGGAATATAGAAACAGAGGACTTATATGGGGCACCTGCAGGATGGCGTCTGGACACACGAAGAGCAGCTCGTCGAACACGACGGCAACGGAGCCTATGTCAAACGACCGTCTAAATTCCGAAACTGGGTAACCCCGACCGGCGAAGCCGGTCCGACGGGCACAGATGGATTCGTCGCCGAATCCGGTCGCTACGTCCTTTATGCCGCCACCAGCTGTCCATGGGCGCATCGCGCCGTCCTATACCGGGTGCTGAAGAAGCTCGAAAATCACATCGTGCTTGTTGATACCGAGCAGAAAGTGAATGGCGAAGGCTGGGGATTTACCGAGAACGGACATCGCGTTCCCGGCACCAAGCATTCCGCCAACTGGCTCCACGAGGTCTACACACTGTCCGATCCCGGGTGTACGACGAGGGTAACCGTCCCTACCTTGTGGGACTCCCGCACTCAGACGGTTGTCAGCAACGAATCCTCCGAAATCATCCGCATGTTCGATAGCGCTTTCGTTGATGTCGCAGAATCATCTCCACTGCTCTGCCCAGACAATCTGCGCGCCGAAATCGACGCAATGAACACCTTCGTTCTGGAGAACATCAATAACGGTGTTAACAAATGCGGCCGGTCGACATCCCAGAATGCCTATGACGAGGCTTTCGAAAATCTGTTCGATGCCCTCGATGCTCTCGAAGAACGGCTTGGGCGGCAGCGATACCTTATCGGCAACAGCCCAACCGAAGCGGACTGGCGCCTGTATCCGAACCTGATCCGTTTCGACCCGATCTATTTTGTCGGCTACCGGTGCAATCTCCGCCGGATCGTCGACTATCCCAATCTGTCGAACTATCTGCGGGACCTATACCAGACCCCCGGTATCGCTGAGGTAAGTGATATTGACGGTATGAAAGCCGGTACGTTCGGCAAGGCAGGTCCAATCGGGTGGGACGGAATCATTCCCCGCGGCCCGGAAAATCTGCTGATGCAGGCTCATGACCGCTCGCGTTTTCCGGTTGCTGCATAGAGGTATCTGAAAACCGTCTCCACACGTATAGGCGCGTCTGTCTCATTTCTGTAAGCTCGGGACAGACAAATACCGGGAGTATCCGATGATCAGACGCCTTTTACCTCTTGTCGTGGCAGCAACATGCCTCGGCGGTATCGCACAAGCAGATACGCTCGAGACAGTCCGCGAGCGCGGTCATCTGAAATGCGGCATTAATACCGGCGTTGTCGGTTTTGCCGCACCCGACGACAAAGGTATCTGGCGGGGCTTTGATGTCGATCTTTGCCGCGCGGTCGCCGCAACGCTCTTTGGCGACCCGGACAAGGTCAAGTATTCCAACCTGACCGGTAAGACCCGGTTCACGGCGCTCCGGTCCGGCGAGATCGATCTGCTGTCACGAAACACGACCTGGACATTCAGCCGCGATACCGACCTGCAGCTCACCTTTGCCGGCGTAAACTATTACGACGGCCAGGGCTTCATGGTCCCCAAAAACCTCGGCGTTAAATCCGCCAAGGATCTCGACGGCGCATCGGTCTGTATCCAGACCGGCACGACGACCGAGCTGAACCTCGCTGACTACTTCCGCCAGAACGGCATGACATACAAGGCCGTTCCTATTGAGACGACATCAGAAGCCCTGACAATCTATCTCGCCGGGCGTTGTGACGTTTATACGACCGATGCCTCCGGCCTCGCCGCCACACGGGCGGCAACGAAAAACCCCGACGCCCATGATATCCTGCCGGAAATAATCTCCAAGGAGCCGCTCGGCCCAGTCGTGCGTCAGGGGGACGACAAATGGGCGGATATCGTCCGCTGGACACTGAACGCACTGATCGCCGCAGAAGAATTCGGCGTCACGGCGGCCAACGTCAAAAGCATGGCAGGCTCATCCAAAAACCCGGAGGTCCGGCGGCTGCTCGGTGCCGAGGAATTGCAGGGACGCGCCGCACTTGGCCTGAAAGCGCGCTGGGCCGTTGATGTTATTTCAGGGGTCGGCAATTACGGTGAGATTTTCGAACGTCACCTGGGCAAGAACACGCCCGTCGGCCTCGCGCGCGGGCTTAACGCCCAGTGGAAGAATGGCGGACTGATGTACGCTGCTCCCTTTCGCTGAACTGTTTTGAATCCAACGCGTAATTTCCCAGACGTTCCTTGAACCCGCCCTCTCTCTCTTCAGGTCCCACAGGCGCCCTGCATCTGTGGCGTAACGAGAGCGTTCGTGCCGCTGGTGTTCAGATATTTGTCGTTCTTGCGTTTTTCGGAGTCGTCGCCTGGATGATCGGCAACGTTGCCGCCAACTTCGCTGCGCTCGATAAAACGTTCAGCTTCCGGTTCCTGTGGGAGCTGCCGGCCGGCTACGACATCAACCAGACCCTGATCAGCTACACCAACCAGAATTCACACCTGCGCGCCGCCGTGGTCGGGTTACTGAACACCGGACTGGTAGCAATCGTCGGCATATTTCTGGCAACGGTCCTGGGCTTTTCCGTCGGTATTATGCGGCTGTCGAATAACTGGCTGGTTTCCCGGATAGCTTATGTCTACGTGGAATTCACCCGGAATACGCCGGTCCTGCTGCTGATCCTGCTGTGGCATGGGATCATCATCAACACCCTGCCCCATCCACGCCAGGCGCTCTCACTCGGCGGGTCTGTCTTCATATCGAACCGGGGATTCTACGTCCCCGCCCCCGTGATCGAACCGGCATTCTGGTGGGTCGCTTTCGTCTTTTGCATCGCCACCATCATCGCCGCTGCCCTGTACAGGCGCGGGCGGCGTCTTCAGCTATCGACCGGTATCCGCAAACCTTACCTGCTCTATGGGCTCGGATTGACGATCGCCGCGACAATCCTGGCCTTCTACGTGGCAGGCACACCAGTCACGCTGGATCGTCCAACGCTGCGCGGATTCAATTACCGCGGCGGCATGACGCTTATCCCGGAATTCGTGGCCCTGACCTGGGCGCTCGCATTTTATACATCCGGATTCATTGCCGAGAACGTCCGGTCGGGCATCAACGCGGTCGACCGCGGCCAGAGAGATGCCGCATGCGCCCTTGGTCTGACCGAAAACAGAACGATGAAACTTGTTATCCTGCCACAGGCGATGCGGGTGATCGTTCCACCACTGACATCTTCCTATCTCGATCTCATGAAGAACTCCTCGCTCGCCATTGCAATCGGCTACATGGATCTCGTGGCAACACTCGGTGGCATCACGCTCACCCAGACAGGACGGGAAATGGAAACCATGCTGCTGGTCATGGCGATCTACCTCGCCATTTCGTTATCGATCTCCTGGGGCATGAATATCTATAACCGACGCCAGCGCCTGGTCGAAAGATGACCGGCAATCCTCCTCCCCGGACCTACCCTCCCGGCGACCACCCCGACCTGCCGCCACCGCCTGCAACATCGGGCATCGTCGGCTGGCTGCGCTCTAATTTGTTTTCGTCTCCTTTCAATAGCGTACTCACGCTTGTGGCGATCTGGCTGATCTACCTGTTCGTCACGGGTGTCGGCGGCTGGATGGTTTTCGATTCCGTCGTCAGTGCGGATTCACGCGCGGCCTGTCAGGCGATCGACAGCGGCGCATGCTGGGCCGTCGTCACAACGCGGCTGGATCAGTTCGTCTACGGATTCTATCCCCCCGCAGAACGCTGGCGGCCGAACCTCGCATTCGCTCTTCTCCTTATTGCACTGGTGCCGATCCTGTTCAGCGCGGTTCCGATACGACGCCCCCTCCTCTGGTTCGCTGCGGCCTATCCGTTTATCGCCGCCTGGCTGATCTATGGCGGGTTCGGCCTGCCGGTTGTCGGGACCGGACAATATGGCGGTTTCATGCTGACACTGATTATCGGTGTAACAGGCATATCGGCATCGCTGCCGCTGGGAATCCTGCTGGCACTCGGACGCCAGTCAAAGCTGCTGGCACTGCGTGTGATCTCCACGGCGTTTATCGAATTCTCCCGTGGTGTGCCGCTGATCACACTGCTGTTTGTCGCCTCCACAATGCTGAACTACTTCCTGCCGCCGGGCACCAGTTTCGATCTCCTCGTGCGCGTACTCATCATGGTGTCACTGTTTGCCGCGGCCTATCTCGCCGAAGCCGTGCGGGGCGGATTACAGGCGATCCCGCGCGGCCAGGTTGAGGCCGCCGAAGCACTTGGCCTGTCGCGCTGGACAACCACCCGCAGGATTATTCTGCCCCAGGCCCTTAAAATAGCGATACCCGGCATCGTCAACGTCTTCGTCGGGCTCTACAAGGACACCACGCTCGTCGTCATCATCGGGCTGCTCGACCCGTTGGGCATCGCACGTGCCGTGCTGGCGGATGCCAAATGGAACGGGCTTGCCACCGAGACATATCTTTTTGTCGCCCTGTTCTTCTTCCTGAGCTGCTTTGCCATCTCACGCTATTCGCTCTGGCTCGAACGCCGTCTCGCGACGGACCACCAAAGGACTTCCACGCCATGATCCGGATCACGGGGCTGCATAAATGGTACGGTGCATTTCACGCTCTGAAGGATATCGACCTCACGGTAAGCGAAGGCGAGCGCGTCGTTATCTGCGGGCCTTCGGGGTCCGGAAAATCAACACTGATCCGCTGTATCAACCGGCTTGAACAGCATCAGCAGGGATCGATTTCAGTCGACGGCACCGAGCTGACGCGGGATGTCCGGGATATCGAACGCATCCGGTCGGAAGTCGGCATGGTGTTCCAGCACTTCAACCTGTTCCCGCACCTGACAGTGCTGGAGAACTGCACGCTGGCACCCCTATGGGTGCGCAAAATCCCCGCGGCAGATGCTGAGGCACTGGCGCGGGAATACCTCGAACGGGTTCACATACCGGAACAGGCCCACAAGTATCCGGGCCAGCTTTCGGGCGGCCAGCAACAACGCGTCGCCATCGCCCGCGCGCTCTGCATGGAACCGAAGGTCATGCTGTTCGACGAGCCCACATCAGCGCTCGACCCGGAAATGATCAAGGAAGTGCTCGACACCATGATCGAGCTTGCCGAAAGCGGCATGACGATGCTGGTGGTGTCACA
>CAJQLI010000039.1 GCA_905479125.1 uncultured Alphaproteobacteria bacterium
GGTTGATGTGAAACTCCGAGCGGTACTCGCGGCCGCGCGCGATGAACATCAGCGTGTCCTCGCTCTGCCACAGCACTTTGACGTATCTCCCGGACTCGGCGAGCTCAGCGCAAATCGCTTCGTGATCGGCTATCGGCATGGGCAGCATGATGATGTCTCCGTATGTGGGCCGTCAGGCAGCTTGGCGAGCAAGCGCACCTCTGCCGAGAATTATATCCGACGCTTTTTCCGCCGTCATGATCACAACCGCATTTATGTTGCCGCCCGTCAGGTCCGGGAAAATAGAGGCGTCGACGACGCGCAGACCTTCAAGCCCACGCACTTTCATCTCGCCGTCAACCACGGCGCGGTCGTCTATGCCCATCCGACAGGTGCTCACCGGGTGATAGACCGTGCCGAGCCCCTGGCGCACATAGGCGTCGATCGCCTCATCGTCATCATCCCGTACATGCGTGCCGGGCGCGAATTCCTCACCGCGCAGTTCGTCGAAGGCCGGCTGGAGGGCCAGTTTGCGCATGATACGGAAGGATTCGCGCAGCACGCGGCGGTCTTCATCGGTCGACAGGAAATTATTGACGATGCGCACCGGGTCCATCGGATCAGCCGAACGCAGGCTCACCCTGCCCCGGCTTTCGGGACGCAGATGGCAGGACCGGAAGGCGAATGTCTGTTCGGACGGCGCCAGGATGCCCGGGAACCATTGCCGCGCCGTCATCGACATCGGCCGGAAGAACATCTGGATATCCGGGATCTCCAGATCAGGGCGGCTTTTGACGAACCCTGTCAGCGAAGACGGCGGCGATGCCGCCATACCGGTGCCGAACAGCTTCACCCGGGCCACATGGAATGCCAGCCGATCGAGCCGGAGTTGTTTGTGAAACTCCGAGCCTTTGGAATAATGATATTCGAGCCCGATTGCCGGATGATCCTGCAAATCACTGCCGACCCCGGCGAGATCATGGCGTACCTCGATCCCCATGTCTTTGAGGTGATCTGCCGGACCGACGCCAGAGACCATCAATACCTGCGGCGAATTGATCGCCCCACCGGCGAGGATGACCTCTTTTCCCGCGCCGACACGGTGCGTCGTGCCGTCCTGTATGTATTCAATGCCGGTTGCCCGCGTGCCGTCGAAGATCACCCGCGTGACGTGGGCGCGGACCTGGACCTCTACATTGGGCCGTTTCATTGCCGGACGCAGATAGGCCACCGCGGCACTTTGACGGCGCCCGTTCACCGCATTCACCTGCAGCCGGGCGAACCCGTCCTGGACAGCACCGTTGTAATCCTCTGCCTTTTCGTAGCCCGCGCTGTCGACCGCCCCGAAGAACGCATCAAAAATCGGATCCTCGACATCGGTCGTGCGGATTTTCCAGGGCCCGTCATCGCCGTGATAGTCATCCTTGCGGTCCTGGAAGGATTCCGCGCGTTTGAAATAGGGCAGCACATCGTCATAGGACCAGCCCGACATGCCCTTCTGGCGCCAGCGGTCGAAGTCACCCGCGTTGCAACGAACATATGCCATCATGTTGATAGAGGACGACCCGCCCAGCACCTTGCCCCGCGGATGGAACAAGCGGCGGTTATCAACATGGGGTTCGGGTTCGGATTCGTAAGACCAGTTATATTTCGGGTCCTGCCAGACCTTGCCGACGCCGAGCGGCATATGGAGCATGAAATCGGTGTCGCGATCGCCGGCTTCAAGCGTCAGGACAGTGTTCGCACCGCCGTCACTGAGCCGGTTGGTCAGCACACAGCCGGCGGACCCTGCGCCCACCACAATGTAATCGACTGTTTTTTCGAAATCCGTCATCCGGCCATTCCCTGCGTTTTTCAAACGTTAGCAGCCGAATGAAAGAGCGACAACGGGGCCGCGGCTGGTTTCGCGATCAGGCGAGTTTCAGCTCTGTATTGAGATAGGAAATGATGTCGTCGGATTCATACAGCCAGGTATCGTCTCCCGCCGGGTTCGTCACGCGCAGGCACGGTACCTTGTGCCGGCCGCCACCTTCGATCAGCGCCTGTTTATGCGTCTCATCGTTGCGGGCATCGCGCAGTTCGATCTTCAGCGCATGGCGCCGTATCTGGCGACGCACCTTCACGCAGAACGGACAGGCATTGAACTGGTACAGGGCAAATTTCGCGGTCACGCCGTCAAGTTCCTGCTGGGCCGCCGCATCGCGCGTCAGCGGTTTGGGCCGTGTCAGCAGGTCGTATCCGAGCACAAGGCGTCCCAGAATCCATCGAACAAAATTCATCGGTTTTCTCTCATATTCGCACTATCCGGGAACATACTCACCACAGCCCCCCGCATGCAATGCCCGCCCCGTTCCGTCACGCGCCAATTCGCATTATCCTGACCCTCCAACACAGAGGAACCATCATGCAGAACGGGGAAAACTGGCAAATCGGCGAGGTGGAGATACAGCGGGTCGTGGAATTTGAGGCGCCGTTGCTCGATCCCTTCGTGATTTACCCCGATGCCGACGCCGAAACGCTTGCACGCCATAAGTCGTGGCTGGAACCGCGGCTGCAGGACCCGGAAACCGGACTGCTGATCCTCGCCTTCCATACTTTCGTGATCCGCACGCCCCGGCACGTAATCCTGGTCGATACCTGCGGCGGCAACGACAGGCAGCGCCCGCAAAAGCCGCGCTATCACATGAACAGCTGGCCCTATCTCGAAAACCTCGCCGCCGCCGGTGTGCAGCGAGACGACGTCGATTTCGTCCTGTGTACGCATCTGCATGTCGATCATGTCGGCTGGAACACGCGGCTTGTCGATAGCCGCTGGGTGCCGACCTTCCCCAATGCAAAATACCTGTTCGCCCGGGATGAATGGGCGTTCTGGGAAGAGGAATACAAAACCGAGCGCTATACGGACGATCCCTATTACGAAGACAGCATCCTGCCGGTGATCGAGGCCGGTTCAGCCGTAATGGTGGATGGCGACCACGTCATAGACGACTGGGTGCGCCTGTCGCCGACGCCGGGGCACACGCCCGGTCATGTCTGCGTGCATGTCGAGTGCGGCGGTGCCCAGGCCGTGATGAGCGGCGATCTGATGCATCATGCGCTGCAATGCGCCGAACCGGACTGGAGCAGCTGCTTCTGCGTGGACCCTGCGGCCTCCGCCGCAACTCGGCGGGAATTCCTCGCGACACACGCCGAAACGCCGACGCTGGTCATGCCGGCGCATTTTCCCAGCCCCGGTGCAGGCCGGATTATCGAGGCGGGTGATACGTGGCGGTTTAAATTCAGCGACGAGGAATAAATCACCCCAGAGTTAGCAGACACACACCCTACCAGATGGATCTGCGGCACGGAGCCCGGTTCAATATTTGTTCAAAACTAGCAACTGTTAGGAGGACTAAAAGTTCGGAAAAAAGAATGGTGCGCCCGGCAGGATTCGAACCTGCGGCCTGCCGATTAGAAGTCGGCTGCTCTATCCAGCTGAGCTACGGGCGCAATAGAGTTT
>CAJQLI010000040.1 GCA_905479125.1 uncultured Alphaproteobacteria bacterium
CGTAAATTCCCGCTGCCGATACCGCCGTCCAGCGCGCCCCTAGACGCACGCCTTCCGCATCGGTGAATGAGAAACCTTCCGGCAGCTGGCGTTCATGGAAGGCCCGGATACGGGCTGCGGCAAATTCAAGCGCGTCAATCTGCGCCGGCTCGCACGCTTCGCGGGCGGCGGCAATCAGATCGGGAGCGATCTGCAGGCCGCCCGATACATCGAGCCGGTCAAATTTCTGCGTATATTCGACAACCGCCGCGTCGCCACGCACGCGCACGTCCGCGATAATATCCGCCACCACGCCCGTGACATCGGCCGCAGTTTCACGGCCCTGGGCGATATATTCCGCAAAGGCTTTCTCGAACCCGGAATCGGCCGCAGACAGTCTAAGCGGCATCGAGTGCCCCCTGGAACCGGTCGATCCAGCCGTGAATTTCAGCGGAACGCGTCTTCAGCGCTGCACGGTTCACGACCAGCTGTGACGTAACCGTGGCGATTTGCTCTATCTCGACAAGACCGTTCGCCTTGAGCGTCGATCCCGTCGACACAAGATCGACTATACGGCGGCACAAGCCCAGCGCTGGGGCAATTTCCATTGCGCCGTTAAGCTTGACGCATTCGGCCTGCACGCCGCGCTCGGCGAAATGCCGGCGGGTGATTTCCGGGTACTTGGTGGCAACCCGCACGTGGCTCCACCGTTTCGGGTTCTCGCGCGCAAGCTCGTCTTCCTTTTCGGCCACGACCATCCGGCAATAACCGATGCCGAGGTCGAGCGGCGCATATACCTCCGGATAATCGAACTCCATCAGCACGTCGCGGCCGGCGACACCCATCTGGGCCGCGCCGAAAGCCACGAAGGTCGCGATGTCGAAGGACCGCACACGCAGGATGGACAGGTTCGGGATATTCGTCGCGAATTCCAGCTTGCGTTCATGCTTGTCCGAGAACGCAGCTTCGGGCTCGATACCGGCGCGCGCGAGCACCGGCAGAAGTTCTTCCAGAATCCGTCCCTTGGGCACCGCAAGGCGCAGAGTATCGTTCGCGGTCGTCATCGTCGTCTCCTGTTCGGCTGCTTGCCCCCGGCACTCACGCGCTCAGGTCTCTGATCCACTATCCAGATCGTGTTCGGGCCGCCACTGGGTCGGCCACGGCTCGCCAAAATCCTCCGCATGGCAAAGTATCCGCTCCAACTCGAGGCGGATAACCGCACCACCGGCAAAAACGAGGTCTACATACTCGTTCGTCGCTTCGAGGGCCAGCAAATCAAACATCTGCCCCCGTTGCGCCTGATCGAAATTCCGGCGGCGCACCGCCGTCACCCGGTCAAATGTGACACCACAACGGACACGCTCGTAAATCCGGCCTTTGACCTTTTCGGCGGGGGCGTCTTCCCAGCGGAACCGGTTCGCGACCATGGCAAAACGGCTCTCCGCCGCGAGATAGATCATCTCGCTGATCGGAATAACGGCGTCCTGCAACAAAGCCGACAGAACGGCAATATCCTCCGGATCAGTGGCCGCGAGCTTTACCTCACCGCCAGAAGCCGCACCTGAAACCCCGTCTGAATCTGTGTCGGACATTAAGAAAGTACCTCTGAATTTTCCGTGGGCATCATGTTTCCTGAACGCGTTCGATCACCGCACCACAGGCACCGAGCTTTTCCTCGATCCGCTCGTAGCCGCGATCCAGATGATAAACACGCCGTATGACAGTTTCACCACGGGCCGCCAGGGCCGCGATAATAAGCGATGAAGATGCCCGCAGGTCGGTCGCCATCACCTCCGCGCCGGTCAGATGGTCAACACCGCGCACCATCGCGGACGCGCCGTGAACATTGACGTTCGCCCCCATGCGGGACAGTTCGGGCACGTGCATGAACCGGTTTTCGAAAATCGTCTCGGTGATCATCGCCGCCCCGTCGGCAACCGACATCAGCGCCATGACCTGCGCCTGCAGATCGGTCGGGAAACCCGGAAACGGCTCTGTCATCACGTCGATACCTTTAAGCCCGCCACTGCCGAGACTGACCCTGGTACCGGTCGGTGTATCCTCGATTTCGAGACCGGCTTCGCCCAGCATTTTGAACGCCGCGTCGAGCAGACCCGGGCTGACGCCCGTCAGTTCCAGCTCACCGCCGGTGATGGCCGCGGCCATTGCGTATGTCCCCGCCTCGATCCGGTCGCACACAACCGGATGCTGGGCCGCATGCAGGCTGGTGACACCCTGGATTGTCAGCGTATCCGAACCGATGCCGTCAATCTTTGCCCCCATCGCGACGAGACAATGGGCCAGATCGGTCACTTCCGGCTCGCGCGCCGCGTTGGTCAGCACGGTCTCGCCCCTGGCAAGACATGCCGCCATCATCAGGTTTTCGGTCGCGCCGACCGAGACGAACGGGAAAACGAACTTGCTGCCGATCAGGCCGTTCGGCGCGCGGGCGGTCATATAGCCGCCTTCAAGCTCTATCTCCGCGCCGAGTTGTTCCAGCCCGCGGATGTGCAGATCGACCGGGCGCGTGCCGATCGCACAGCCCCCCGGTAAAGACACCTTTGCTTCGCCGAACCGGGCGACAAGCGGGCCGAGCACCAGGACCGACGCCCGCATCCGGCGGACGAGATCATAAGGCGCCACCGTGTTGTCCACGCCGCCGGCATCGAATGTCATGGTCATGCCGCTTTTGCCGTCATCGACCTCCAACACCGAAACGCCGTGCTGTTCGAGCAATTTCGACATGGTGGAGATATCGGCGAGACGCGGCAGGTTGGTCAGTGTCAGCGGCTCCGCGCTCAGCAGGCTTGCCGCCATCAGCGGCAGCGCCGCGTTTTTCGCGCCGCTGATGCGAATTTCACCGGAAAGCCGGTTTCCGCCCTGTATGACTATCTGGTCCATGCCGATATACCGACGCGCCCGCGATTTTCATGCGACGGGGCGCGAATGTCCTTAAGTATGAAGTGTTTGGCCGTAATGCCTGTGATCGTGAAGGATATATATCGTCGCGACCCGGCGTTTACCAGCAGGTTTACCGGCTCCCCCGCAGACGGCGGGGTCTGATCAGCATTCCGCCTCAGGCACCTCCCGCCCACGGGACTGCTCCTTGCGGCGGCGGAGATTGGCGCGCAACGCCTCCGCCTGGCGCTCGAGACGCTCGGACTCGCTTGCCGCGGGTTGGCGCTGTAGTGGCTGTCGCGCCGGTTTTTCGCCGGGATCTCGGGGTGTTTTGGTCATGCCGACTTTATAGCGTTATTTCGCGCAAGACGCAGTTGACATTTTATCCGCCGATGGCATTGTGCGCCGCGTCTTAAATGGCCGCCGTAGCTCAGTGGTAGAGCGCACCATTGGTAATGGTGAGGTCGAGAGTTCGATTCTCTCCGGCGGCACCATTATTTCCCCGGTTTTCTAAAATTTGGTCCTTCAAGGGATAGTTTGCGACTCTATTCAGCCCGCTTTTCTGCATGTTTTGCCCCCGCCAAAAGCAGAAAAAACGCGCTGGCCGCTTATCGCCACGAAGCGGACGGCTTGGCCGCAGATAGCACCGGGTCTGCTCCTGACCCCAAAGGTGACATTCCACACATGAAAACGGCGGCCCTGAGGACCGCCGTCTAAATCATAGAATATCGTTACTAAATCAGACCATCCGCTTGCGTCGCGTGAAGCCAATCCCCATGAGACCAAGGCCGAGGATCACCAGCATACCCGGTTCCGGTATAGATACCTGAAGACGGACATCATAGAGCACATGCCCATGGGTCGATGCGCAGTTGGCACCACCACATGACGCATAATCGGTTAGGCTGTCGAACCTGATACCCAGAAACTGGTGACCATCGAGCAAAAGCTGACCGACCATTGCGGTCACATCAATTTGAAAGATGTCGCCGTCCACGAAGGGCGGGAACCCCGGTGCCACATACGGAGGATCGGAGAAGCCATCAGACGTTGTCGCGCCGACAGGTACCAGAACCTGTCCTGCCGATGCAAAATATCCAGAATCAAAGTCAGACGTTTCGACAACACCGTCACCGACATATCCTTGGACATCAATCAAATTATCGTACTGTGTCTGCTGTGAGAAAATTTCTCCACTGCGGTCCTCGGCCAGGCCTTCGCCCCCCAAACGAAACGAAAGGACAACGCTGCCAAGGCTCGCGCTCGTCAGGTTACCGAGGTCGTATTCGACCATCCCGCGGGCCTCTTCACCTGACACAGAAGTTTGGTTTCCGCTGGTTGTTTCAACCAAACCTCCCCCGACTTCCAAAGCCGGGGTAGGATACAGGCCAGGTCTTCCAAAGACATCATGGCTATGCGGGCTGAAGAATCCGCCCGCCTGATCAGACGACGCCGCGAAAGAAGCTGCGGATACAGGTATAACGGTAAGCGCGCTTGCGATGGAGGGTTGGAAAAACCCACCGATCACGGCGGCCATGCTTAGCGCCCAAAGGATGATTTTCTTCTTCGGCATTTAATCGTCCAGAATGACTCGTCGGTACTAGTTTCAAAACTCTATAAGCAATAATCAGGCCACTTGAGATATTTGATATAAATCAGATACTTGCAGTGGCTTGATATATGTGAAAATTACAAAACGTAAAAAATTCCGACGGTATCTGGGGAAATGCCTGGATATCCGTTTTTGGCTACAAATCGACAAAACCCACGGCTGCAATTCAAGTCCGGGATACACTCGAAAGCCAGCACGCCGGTGATCGGAGCGTTGTCTTCAGCGTGAAGCCACGCACAATTTCCAAAAACAAACAATATATGTTCTTTTTTTGTTCTTTCTCGTGATAGCCTGACAGAACAACGCCCCCCGGATCCACCGGTCGGAACGCGCGTGACTCCGTCGCGCGTGAACCGGTTGGTGAGTCCGCAATCGGAGCCGGGAAAACGGAGACATCGCCACCGCCGACGCCCGTATTTACGCCCCCGTCGCGCCCCCGTCCCGCCCCTCCCTTCGGGTGCATGGGGTTGTTTTGCACGTTTGTTGTTCGGGGTTTCAGAATTTGTGCCGGGGCGGCGACCGTTTCCGCGGCGCGCGCGATAGGGCACACTCCGGGCACAGGATGCAGAGGTTAAAACCATGAATTCAAATTCAGATGCTGCCGACGGCAGGCACACAACGCCCGGCGGAATTACCGGCGAAAATCTGTTGATTCCTGAAAGCGGTTCGGGTCCCGGTCTGCTCTTGCTGGCGGACGGCCAAGTGCCGGAGACCGCCGTGCAGGCGCGGGCGCGGCTCTTCGCGGAAGAAGGCTATGTCACCGCCGTGCTGTGCGGGGCGCTTGCTGCGCCGGATGTCAGGGAGGCTGCCATCCGGCTGAAAGATAGCGCCGAGACGACCGGGGGGCCGGTCTGCGTCGCCCATGGCGATATCGCCGGCGCTGCGCTGGACGCCGCCGATACGTTTGCGGCCCTCGTTATTTTCGATGCGCCGGGCGTCGCCGGCCGTGCAGGTGACCATATGTCTCTGCCCTGCCCGGTCGTTTTCCAGTTCGGCACGCTGGATGCCACCGATGCCACGGCGGCGGCGGGTCTTGCCGGCAGGCTGAATTCCGGAAACGGCTCGCGGCTGTATGTCTGGCCGGAAGCAGCACCGGGCTTCGCCCTGCCCGGTCATGCGGCGTTCGATTCCCGCGTCGACAGCCTGGCGCACACGCGTACGCTGGAGGTCATCCGCCGTGTCGTCGGTCCCCACTACGATTACGAAGCCCTGTTCGCCGAACATGTCCGCCACGAATTCGAGACCCGCGACGTCGACGCCACCATGGCGACCATGATCGCCGATCCCTACGTGAACCATGTGGCGACGCTGGCGGGCGGCGTCGGCCACGACATGCTGAAGCGGTTCTACAAATATCATTTCGTCGATCAGAATTCACGCGAACGGGTCAGCACGACGGTATCGATGACGCCGGGACCCGACCGGGTGGTGCTGGAACTCGTCGTGCGGTTTCGTCACGACGCTGTGCTGGACCGGTACTTTCCCGGCATCGCGCCGACCGGCAAAATGGTTGAGCTGGCCACGCTGCTGATCGTCAAGTTCCGCGGCGACAAGGTGTGCCACGAACATATTTACTGGGACCAGGGCTCCGCGCTGAAGCAGATCGGCGTGCTGGAGACGGGCGATCTGCCCATCGCCGGTGCCGAGGCCGCCCGGAAGGTGCTGGACGAGCACCTGCCGTCCAATATATTCATGCAGGATGCCTGGGCGACATCGGACGGGAAACCGATCTGACTGTCCGCTCAACCCACCCCTGATCCGTCCTCCTTCTCCAGACTGGAATACCGACATGACCGATGCACCGATGTTTACCCCGTTCACCCTGCGGGGCATGACCCTGAAGAACCGCCTGGCGATGTCGCCGATGTGCCAGTACTCGGCGGAAGACGGCACCGCGAATGACTGGCACCTGGTGCATCTGGGCAGCCGGGCGATGGGCGGCACCGGGCTGATCATCACCGAGATGACCGATATCTCGCCGGAAGGCCGGATATCCGAAGGCTGCGCCGGTATGTACAAGCCGGAACATGTCGCGGCATGGAAACGCGTCGTCGATTTCGTGCACAGCCAGTCGGATGCCAAGATCGCGATCCAGCTTGCCCATGCCGGGCGCAAGGCAAGCTGCATGTTTGCCTGGGAAGGCGGCGGGCCGCTGCCGGCCGAACGCGCATGGGAGATCATCGCCCCGTCCGCCATTCCGTTCTCGGCGGACAGCCAGACCCCGCGGGAAATGAACCGCGCCGACATGGACCGCCTGATCGAGGCCTTCGCCCAGGGTACGCGCTGGGCCGAGGAAGCCGGCTTCGACATGATCGAAATTCACGGCGGTCACGGCTACCTGATTTCAAGCTTCATCTCGCCCCTGTCGAACACGCGGACCGATGAATATGGCGGTTCGCTGGAAAACCGGATGCGGTTCCCGCTCGAAGTCTTCCACGCCATCCGCGCCAACTGGCCGGACGACAAGCCGATTTCAATGCGGATTTCCGCCTATGACTGGGTCGAGGGCGGCACCGAGGTCGATGATGCGGTCGAAATCGGCAGGATGATGAAAGCCGCCGGGCTCGATATCCTCGATGTCTCCAGCGGCAACGTCACCGACGACGTCCGCCCCCGCGTCGAGGGCCTGTTCCAGACCCCGTTCAGCGAACGCGTCCGCGCGGAAGCCGGTATCCCGACGATGACGGTGGGCAATGTCGGCGGCCCGGAACAGATCAACGAGGTTATCGCCGGCGGCCGCGCCGATCTCTGCTGCATGGCCAAGGGCCAGCTGTTCGATCCCTATTTCGCGCATCACGCCGCGCGCTCACTCGGTGTCGAGGATTACAAATGGCCGAAACAGTATGCGGCGGCCGGTTTCTTCAAACCCGTAGACTGACCGGGGATATATCCGGTCGCCCTGCGCTCGTTTTCGCCTGCTTTGTTGTTATGAGCCTTTTTTGGATCGAAACGATTTGTGGCAGGCGGAGCAGGATGCGCCGACGCGGCGGAACTGCGGCATCAGGCGTTCGCGGTCTCCCGACCTGACGATCTCAATCAGGGATTGGGCCTCGCGTCCGAGGGTGTCGGCCATCGCGTTGAATTGACGGCGGTCTGTCCAGATTTCAGGCCTGGCGACACTAGGTGCCTCCATCGAACCGGTCGGGAATAAAAGCTGCATCTGCTTGCCATGCTCCGAAATTCGTGTGGCCGCATCGATCAGGGCAGCGTTGTCCGGACGTTCGTCCGCCCGGATCATCCCGCTCAGGGCTTTCATCGTCTGACGGAGCGAAACCATCAGGTCCATCCGCTCCTTGACGATCCCGGTCGCGCCCTCATGGGCGTTAAGTGACGTGACCGAAAACGGGGACACCGCCGCCATCACGAGAAAAAACCAAACAATAGAGCGCACTGCCAAACATCGACTCCCAACACTGCTTTTCAAAATATTTACCCTGACGGAACATTCATTTGCATATATCAGTATGCACTACTCTGCAGGTGTTATTATACCATCATGCTTCGCCTTCATTGCAAAAATGGGATGTAATCACTCTATCCGGGCTTGATGGCCAAAAGACAGCGCCGCCCTGTTTCCCGATCAAGTTTCCTGATCAAGATGGATATCTGGCCCGCGGCAGACAGCCGCGTGTTGACCGCGCGTTCGAAGCCCGCAACACTACCGACATGACCCCATACGATCTCCTCGGCGTCGAGCGCGGCGCAGACATCGACGACATCAAACGCGCCTATCGCGCTCTCGCAAAGAAACTCCACCCGGACGTCAATGCGGGCGATGAAAGCGCAGCTGATCGCTTCAAGGAAATCACAGCAGCCTACAACCTGCTGGCCGACCGGCGAAAAAGGGCCGAATTCGATCGCAACAACCCCTCAAAGCGCGGCAAGGAAGACGGCGTGCAACCCTGGCAAAAAGGCGGCGCCTGGTTCGATTTCGAGATCGATGAAAGTACCGGCGAACGGACCATAGACCTGTTCGGTGATGTCGCCGGCACCCGTCTGGGACGGGTCAAAGGGGCCGCTGCGACATCTCTCTGGATGAAGGGCGAAGATATCGCCGAAACCCTTAAAGTCGTGCAGTCCGAAGCCGATGAAGGTATTTGCAAACTGGTTACCACCATGACCGGCATTACCGTCGCCGTGGACATCCCGGAAGGCACCGGCGACGGCGATATCATCACGCTTCGCGGTTTCGGGATCGAAGGCTTTGGTGGCGGGCCGCCGGGCGATCTCAACGTGATCGTCAGCGTTATTCCAGACCCCGCGATTGAAGAGCGCGGCTGATCGCCGCCTGATCGACCTCGTCTGCAGTGCTGCCGGAGTTCTGATAGATAGCCAGTTTCTCGCGATAAACGCGCGCGAGGTCTTTCCTTCCCGTTTCCGACATCGAAGAAAACTGACCGGCGATTTCCTGGTTCAGGGGATCAGCCCGCAGAATCTTGGCCTTTGCATCAAATCCGGTTGGACGCCCCTTATGAACCACAATCAGGCGGACCCGCGCAGAGTCCCCGACACTGTATCCTCCACGAAAGCCGAGCGCGCGAAAACCGTCGATGCTCCAGTCAGCAATGGCATAGCTCACATCATCGATGACAAGCATCGCGCTCTTCTCCGGGATGCGGAAAAGACGTCGCCGCTCTCGCGGATCGCGTTTCTTTTGAAACAAACCGAACACGGGATACACCAAGTTGTGTAACTCCATTATATTTCACGCCCGGATTGCTAATTAAACGTTAACGGGATTCACCGATCAAAATCATCCTGGGCAGCACAGATATCAACATCCGCGGCGGCCTCAAAAATCCTGATAATCTGCGTTATATCAACATCTTGCCCAAGCTGATTCAGTGCAGATCTGAATACCTCCCGGGCATAATTTCCGGTCGTGAGCGGCGCGCCCATATCCTGTCCAAGCTTGGTGGCGAGCGTCAGATCCTTGTGCATCAGCGCCAGGCCAAAGTCCTGATTCTGACGGCCGGGGATAACGAATTTGGGCAGCGATGTATCCGCGACGTAGCCGCGTCCCGAGCCCTTCGACAGAATCTCGGCAAAACGCTTCGGCTCAATCCCGGCCTTGGTTGCCAGGGCAAGCCCTTCAAAGGTCGCGATCCGGATACACGAGGAGATCATATTGTTGATCAGCTTCATTGCGTGACCGGATCCGATATCGCCCGCGTGGAAGATATTCGGGCTGATAGACCCGAATGCCGGTTTCACCTTTTCGAACAATGCATCGGACGCGCCGACCATTATCGCGATGGTGCCCTGTTCCGCCCCGCTGACGCCGCCGGATACCGGCGCATCGATCATATCGATCCCCTCCGCTGCGAGACGTGCAGCCATCTCCTTCGTGGCAAGCGGATCACCTGTGGTCATGTCCGCGATAAGCGCCCCTTTGGGCAGCGATGCTGCGATGCCGTCCGGCCCGAATATGACCTCGTGGACCTGAACCGAGGTCGGCAGGCAGGTCAGGACAAGTTCCGCGCCGGACGCCCCCACGCCCCCCGGCCCGTTCGCTGCTTTTGCCCCGTCAGCGACCAGCGCATCAACCGCCGCCTGGTTCAGATCCCAGACATGCAGGGTATGATCCGCCATCAGGCGGCGTACGAGGGCTGCGCCCATATTCCCAAGGCCGATAAAGCCGATATCGCTCACGTATCTCTCCTTCGATAAATCTGTGTTAGTGCCGGTTCAGCCGGCAAATTTGAAAATCGGTTTGCCATCGGGACCGCCACCGATGATATGACCTCCGCCGACGTCTCCGAAATGGGCCGGCAGGATCATCGTGTCCGTCTCGGCGTGTCTGTCGACAAAAGCCGTGCGGGTTTCACGCGACAGCACCGGGTCCTCGCAGAACATGCTGGACCATTGGGCTTCGGGTACCTGCAGAGGATGATGCATCATGTCACCGCAGAAAATGCCGTGATCGCCGCCATGCTCCAGATGGAGGCAGACCGCGCCCGGTGTATGGCCGGGTGTATGCTCAAGCCACAGGCCGGTATCGATCTCATGATCG
>CAJQLI010000041.1 GCA_905479125.1 uncultured Alphaproteobacteria bacterium
AATGCCGGGGCCTGTTTCGGCATCGAGGCGCTGAGCTGACGGCGCACCGTGACTGAGCACCTGGATGTCGATACCGGCCGCGTCCATTTCCTTCAGCCGCAATTCACCGACATCGTAAAGCCGGTCGAGCAGCGGGCCGCGGCGGGAGGCATTGCGCCCGACAAACGTATCGGTGACGACCTTGTCCCAGTAATGCTCTTCAAGCGCGATGATTTCGATTCCGGATGATGTGGGCATTTTCTGGTCTCCCTGCGTTTTGACGACGATAGCAGATCCATACCCTCGACGGCATAGCCCCGGGGTCGTTAAAGTCCGAAAAACAATAGCCTGTGGGAGAAGTCTTATGGCCGGACGCATCGACGTACATCATCACGTATTGCCGGAATTCTATATCGAGGCGCAGCGCGGTGCCGGCATCACCGGGTCGGCCTATCGCGGTTTTCCGGAATGGAGCGCCGCACACAGCCTGTCGGTGATGGAAACCGAAGGCATCGCCACATCGGTGCTGTCGTTTACGTCGCCCGGCATCTGGTTCGGCGATATCGATCAGACAAAGGCACTCGCGCGCCAGTGCAATGAATTTCTGAGCCGACTGGCGGCGGATCATCCGGGCCGGTTCGGAGGATTTGCCTTTCTGCCCCTGCCCGATATCGATGCCGCCCTGTCCGAAACCGCATATGCGCTGGATGAGCTGAAACTGGACGGCATCACCCTGCTGACCAGCGTCGACGACAAGTATATCGGCCACCCGTATTTCGAACCGCTTTATGCCGAACTGAACCGCCGCCGGGCCGTCGTATTTATTCACCCCTGTTATCCACCCGGCACCGAGGCCGATGGATGGGACATCCCGCGGATGCTGATCGATTATCCGTTCGAGACCACGCGTGTTGCCATCAACCTGATCTTTCAGGGGGTAATGGCACGCTATCCGGACATACGCTTTATCCTGTCCCATTCGGGTGGGACGCTGCCGTTCCTTGCCCACCGGGTATCGGTTTTCGACAAGTCGACGACGTTCCAGGACAACTACCCTGACGGCGCGCTCGCCTATATCAAGCGTTTCTGGTTCGACACCGCCCTATCAGGGGATGCCGTACCACTTGCCGGGCTGACCGCCGTCGCCGACCCGTCTCGCATCCTGTTCGGCACCGATTACCCCTATATCTCCCCTGATGTTGTCACCGGGGAAACCAGGGGGTTCGATGCCTGGGACGGATTTACTGACGCGCAGCGGGCGGCGGTTAACCGCGGGAACGCTGAAACCATGTTCCCGAGGTTTGCCGGCTAACCGGCACACCACCGCAACTGCGGGCAATCAGGGCATCGGGTTGAGGTTATTCGCCTTGATAGCGCGCTCGTAGACCGGAATATCGATGATAGCCGGCATTGCCCCGGCCTGGCCGAACATGTCGGCAACCCACCCCCGGTGATAACTGCCATGGGTGACGAGGTGGCTCAGGCACATTGCGCGGGACAGCGACCCCGTATTGCCGCCGATCAGTTCGTAATCGACGACTTCTTCAAGGTCGGCATCGCTCAACCCATCGAAATAATCGAGCAGGGTCTTGTCCATCGCCTGGCGCGCCTGCCAGAGGTCGTCGATATCTTCATGCTGAACGGCGCGCAGTTCGGTGATTCCGTGAGCGCGTTTTTCCATATGAGCGTGCCACATCAGATCGACGGACAGCAGGTGATTCAGGCTGACATGAATCGAATGGAGAAGCGTTTTGCGCTCCTTCGTGACTTCCTCGGGCGGAAGTTCTTTCACCTTTGCGAAAAGCTCGGCATTGGCCCAGGCATTGTATTCAAGCAGGCTGCGCAGATAAGGTCGGGCGTCCATGTCGATTTCCTCCGGTATTAAATTTTTTCTGATCATAGCGGCAGCGCACGCATCGTGTGAATCATATATAAGGGGGGCATGAAAATTCTGCCGCACTGCGCCTGATGTCACGTTTTCTGCCATCGGTCGCTCCCGATATCCGCGCCGGTCACAAAGCCGATCTAAAAGCCATCGCCGCCGTCATGCCCTATTTGTGGCCGCGTGACGATCCGGGCATGCGCTGGCGCGTGGTGCTGTCGGTAGGGATTCTGTTCCTGACGGCCATCCTGAATGCCCTGCTGCCTGTCCTTTTCAGCATCGCCATCGACCGGCTGACCCCGACCGACACATCACTGCTGATCGTGGCCCCGGTGGCCTTGCTGCTGGGCTATGGTATTATCTTCTGGGTTTCCCGTTCGCTGAACGAGCTGCGCTGGATATTATTCGGCCCGCTGGAACAACGCGTGCGCCGCCGCCTGGGCCTGGCGGTGTTCGATCATCTGCACACGCTGTCTCTGCGCTATCACCTGTCGCGCCGTACCGGCATGCTCAGCCGGGTACAGGAACGCGGACTGGAAGCGACAGCGGAACTATTGTTCAACCTCGTCTTCGTGATCGCACCGCTGGTCACCGAGATCATTATTATCACCGCCATAGTGCTGGCCCGGTTCGAAGCGCATTTCGCAATCATCATGGCCGTTACGCTGTCGCTGTTCCTGTTCGCCGTCATATTCGGCTCGGAAATATT
>CAJQLI010000042.1 GCA_905479125.1 uncultured Alphaproteobacteria bacterium
CGTTGAAGCCGACTATGTCGTCCAGAAGCGTTCAGCCCATGACAAGCGCTCGGTGAAAGTGTCTCTGACGGAAAAAGGCGAGGAACTCTGAAAAAAATTGGTGGAGTTTAACTCCACCCAATCTGCGCGGCTTGCCGGTAGCAAGGAAGAAACGGCACAGCTCAATGCGACGATCGATATCCTCCGTAATCTGGAGAACAGCTGGTCGGAATACCTTCGTTACGGCGGCGTCTGAGACGCAATAAATGTTCTGAGCCGACCGCGGAAGTCGTGCGGTTGCAATGACTCAGTGAGCATCTTACCCTGCTTACGATGGCGGCCTTTCGTCGCCATGTCTGTATACGGGAGCGGCTAGGCGCTTCCTTTGGGAAGGTAGTGCCCCTCTTGAGTTCTCAACCAAACAGTATCGACACAAGTGCTCTTGTTTCTTTTGTCGACCTTAATCCGGCAACCGAAGATTTCCGAACCGCTGTAATAGACGGCCTGTCCAATCCACAAAAAGAATTGCCCTGCAAATTTTTTTACGATGAGCGCGGTTCCCAGATATTCGACCAGATCTGTGACCTGGAAGAATACTACCCGACGCGGACCGAAATCAGCATTCTGGAAGACCGCCTCGGTGAAATCGCAGAACTCGTGGGGCGCGGAGCTCACCTCGTTGAACTCGGCAGTGGCGCGAGCATTAAAATACGAACATTGCTCAATGCGCTTCCAGACCTCGCCCAGTATACCGCCATCGACATATCACGGGATTTCCTGCTGCAGAGCGCGTCTACATTGGCAGAGGATTACCCGGATCTGGATGTCGCCGCCATCTGCGCCGACTACACGACTGATTTTGAGATACCCGCGGCGATTAAGCGCCGTAGTTCCGGGACTGTGGCGTTCTTTCCCGGTTCGACCATTGGTAATTTTACCCAGGAAGAAGCGGAACTGTTTCTCAGACGCCTCGCCTCGATCCTGGGGACCGGAAGCGGTCTGCTGATCGGTGTCGATCTGAAGAAAGACGCGGCTGTTCTTCGGGCGGCATATAACGATGCAAAAGGCGTTACCGCCGCATTTAATATGAACCTGTTATCGCGGATTAATAACGAACTCGGGGCCGATTTCGATCTTGAATCCTTTTATCATGACGCGGTGTATGTGGACTCCCTGGGCCGGGTTGAAATGCGTCTTATCAGCAAGAAGAAGCAAACGGTTTCCGTCGGTGAGACCACCTTTGCATTCGACGAAAACGAATACATCCATACCGAGAACTCTCACAAATTTTCGGTCGATGAATTTCGGCAGATATGCGAAATGGCCGGTTTCACCCCAATCGCATCATGGACAGACAAAAATTCACTTTTCAGCGTACATTACCTGACAGTCGGATAAGCAGAATTCCGTCGCCGGTATATCATACACTCGCTACAGTTCAGGACAGGTCTCCGGAAAACGTCGCATGAAGATCGATATTATCGTCGATACAATTTGCCCATGGTGTTACGTCGGGAAAAAGCGCTTCGAAAAAGCGCTGTCTATTCGTCCGCAACCGGACCTTGAGGTCGGCTGGCGCGCGTTCCAGCTAAATCCACGAATGCCCCCGGCGGGCATGGATCGTCGCGATTACATATCGGAAAAATTTGGTGGAATGGACAGGGCACGCGCAGTCCACAGTAGCCTGGTCCAGGCGGGTGCGGAAGAAGGTGTCGAATTCAACTTCAGCCACCTCGACCGGACACCCAACACGATCCATTCTCATCGCCTTGTCCGACATGCGGCTGAACACGGCTTACAAACGCCGGTTATAAGTGCGGTATTCGATGCCTATTTTCTTGAAGGTCTGGATATTGGAGAGCCGGAAATCCTGGCAGACATTGGAGAAACAGCGGGCCTCGATCGCGAACGGACACTCGAGTTCCTCCAAAGCGATCTGGATACAGACACTATCCTTGCGGAGGACGAACTTGCCCGCAGGCTGGGTGTTAACGGGGTCCCCTGCTTTATCGTCAATCGAAAATACGCTGTCTCGGGTGCGCAATCTCCCGAAGTATTGATCCAGGTTTTTGATCTTGCCAATCAAGACGATCAGCGAGCCAACTCAGAATAATACACAACCGTCGTATTTTCTTACACATCTGCCCCGAAGAACAGCAGCAAACACCTAAAAACCCCGGTATCCCGGCATTTTTATATCTGGCACGATTTTTGCATTAACTTATACGTAACCATAAAACACGTGAGTGAGTGAGTGATGAGCGTAGTAGCATACAAACAGCCCGGCAGCCTCCCGACCCAACGGACAGATTTGACGCAGCCTCAGTATCAAAGCGCCCCGCAGCATGCGGACCCGATGATCTATCTCTATAATCTCGAACGCGAAATCGAGATGTCGGAGCGCCGCACAGCCTCGATAATGAACGACCTTGCCCAGCGTCTTGATAACCTGGAAGCCAAGGTCACGCATGTCAGCGGTCGATTTGATATGGTCAATCGCCAGCTTGAAAAAGCTGTTGTTGCACTGGCAGACCGGGTCAACCAGATGGAAAACCGCGCCAGTCATTAGCGGCGCCGGGGCCCTGCCCCAAAGAACTTAAACCGGAATTTTAAGGTCTGCGGCGTCCTTTACGACGAAGATTTTTACGGCCTCAGCACGCCCGCGAACGGCGATTTCATGTTCGTCATAGCTTGTCACCGTCGCCCCAGCCTCACGGGTCACATCCTCTGAAAGGATCAGTTGGGCACCGAATTCTTTCGTCATGGCCTCAAGACGGCTTGCCGTATTGACGCTATCTCCGATCGCCGTCAGTCCGGTCGCGGTGCCATAGCCCATCTCACCGATAATCGCCGGCCCGACATGAATGCCAATACCGATCCGCAACGGCTCTTCTAGTTCATCCTTCAGTTGCTCATTCAGGTCGCTGAGTTTCTTCGACATCTGCTTAGCCGCAATCATTGCCTGCCGCGCGCCGGTACGGATATCTGACTTTGTCCCGAAAAGCGCCATGACGCCATCACCGATAAACTTGTCCAGATGGCCGCCTGAAGCTTCAACCGCTTCACCCATATGCGCGAAATACCGGTTCAGTACAAAGACGACATCATAGGGAAGTTTCTTTTCCGAAAACTGCGTAAAGGACCTTAAATCCGCGAACAGAATGGCAATATCGCGTTCCTGCCCAGCCAGCACGGGGCTGCGTCGCCGTGACTGTTGTACCGATGCATTCGGCGGCAAAAGCGGGACGACAGATATATCCCCTGAAGGTATCGCCTGGCAGGCAAGCCTTACATGTGGAGGAGCCCCGACCCGTTCGAGCACGCGAAGCTCTTCTGCGCTTGCGGCCGACAAACCGTCTTCACCGGAAACGACGCGGACGCGGCATGTCGAACATCTCCCACGTCCACCGCACACGGATGCATGAGGCACATCGTTCAGATTGCTCGCCTCCAGAATACTTAAGCCCTTTGCCGCTCGAACTGTCCGATCATTCGGGTAGCCAATAGAAATCATCCCGCGGCGGCGCTCTATAAGGAGCCGGACCATTCGCCCAAGGAGTGCCAGTCCGATCAGGCCGACCACAGACATCTGCATCCAGAACGTGATGTTGTATATCGTTTCTACCTGAGCATTATTGGGCGGATTGATGACGCGCCATGCTTCGCGCAGCCATTGCTGGTCTTCCGCCAAGGCCAAAACCTCTTTGCCGGCGATATAGAAACCCAGCCAGGATGCGACCGGCATAAGAACGGCGATGGCGAATAGCCCGGGCGCCAATGTCTTGAACCAGGATTTGAGTCTCAGCCAGTAATATAGCCCGATACAGCCATGCGCCCAGGCCGCAAACAGACCCGCCGACTGCAGATAAACCGCAGTATCCAGATACTTCCATTGAGAAAGTAGAACATAGGTATAATTGTCGTTTGTTTCGAACAGGTTGTGGCTCGCGCCGGTCCCGATGATATGCCCTGCCAGAAGTAACGGTATTGAGAAACCGAAGATGATCTGCGTGGCCTCGCCGCCGGACATTTTAAGCGACCGCCTTGAATAGAGTGCCCACCCGGCCAACAAGAGATGGGCCGTCAATGACCCCATTAGCAATGCCGCCCCGACGGAATTACGCCAGATCAGAATGAACCAATCGCGCCCGGCCTCCATCGCAGCCAGCGAATGGAGACCGAGAATATGATTCAGCAGATGTCCGGCGACGAAGACGAAAAGGATCAGACCTGTCGTTAACCTGATACGTCCCGTCATCCGGACTCCTGCCATGTTCTGCGTTTAGCCCTGTTTTGCGTTTCGGGCTTTGGCTGCGTCTAACGCCTGTTTCAACGACTTGTATTCATCACAATCCATACCGCAAATCTTCGCCAGAGACGTGAGTTGCGATTCGGCGCCGGCGAGATTGCCAAGTTCGATATAGGCCTGTCCGAGATATTCATTTGCCCCGCGGTGATCCGCTTCCAGAGACAAGGCTTTTTTGTAATACGTGACGCCACGGGCATAATCGCCAAGCTTGCGATGGCTGTAGCCAAGATAATTCAACGCGTCAGGGTGGCGGGGTTTTTCGTCGATAACCTTGTTCAGAAGCGCGATTGCCTTGCGGTAGTCTTTGGATTCAACAGCGCGAACGGCATCCTGGTAGTTTTCCCGCATACTCGGCTCATTTGCTTCACTGTCATCGCCGGTACTGGCGGCAAAGGTCAAATTGGGTGTAACGGCCAGTATCGCGGCCCCGAGAAATATTGCGTAAATTCTATTCATAACGATCCTCATCATCCAGTGTTGGGCAGATCATGCGCTCTGCATGCCCTGTAAACACGCATAATGTTATTTTATTCCGCCCTCATAATTTAAAAAGGTGTGATCTTCGTCACATTCGCCCACCACACCGGCCCCGGAAAGGTCTCCATGGAAGCTTTCAAAGACTTTAATCAATTTCGCGTCGATACCGGCGAGACGGAAATAGCCTGCTGGACAGGAGGTTCCGGCGCCCCTCTGCTCTTACTCCATGGATATCCGCAAACCCACGTGATGTGGCACAAAATTGTAGCTCGGCTCACCCAGAAGTTCACGGTCGTGGCCACGGACCTTCGGGGGTACGGCGACAGCGGTAAACCGGCAAGCGGCCCTGAGGCGTCTCACCTGCCCTATTCGAAACGGGTAATGGCGGCTGATCAGGTGGCTGTTATGGACCACCTGGGTTTCGAGCGGTTCGACGTATGCGGACATGACCGGGGCGGCCGTGTGGCTCACCGGTTGGCATTGGACCATGTCGAACGCGTTAAAAGGATCGCCGTTCTCGATATCGTACCGACGTATAAAATCTATAACGAGGCCAACCGCCGCATCGCCGAGGATTACTATCACTGGTTCTTCCTGATCCAGCCATTCGATTACCCGGAACGGATGATCGGTCACGACGTCGCCTATTATCTCAGCAAGAAAATGGGGAAATATTCGTTCGGCGACGAGGTTTTTACACGGGAAGCCATGGCTGAGTATCTTCGGTGTTTCAGCGCCCCGGAGACAATTCACGCCAGCTGCGAGGATTACCGGGCCGCTGCCACTATCGATCTCGAACATGATGAGGCGGACCTCGATATCAAGATAAAAGCGCCTCTAATGGTTCTTTGGGGCGAAAAAGGCGCAATGGAGCGCAATTACGACGTAACTGCGTCATGGCGTGAACGCGCGGCGGATGTGCGGGGCCGGGCCCTGCCTTGCGGGCATTATCTGGCCGAGGAATTACCGGCGGAAACCGGAAGCGCTCTCGAACATTTTTTCACCGAGTAGACATTTGTGGTCATCTGACGGGTTGTCGAAAGAGATCATAACGACCATGTTCCCCATATGATCAAACCAGAAAAAGATCCCGCCGGAAGCAATGCACCGCGGGGAAGCTCCAGCCAACGCCAACGGGGACGTTTTCGTCGTCATATCCGCAGCTATTTCATGGCGGGTGTACTCGTCACCGCGCCGATCGGTATCACCTTCTATATATCCTGGCTGTTGATCCGCTGGGTTGATGCTCAGGTCACGCCCCTGCTGCCGCCCGCATACAATCCGGAGAACTACCTGCCCTTCGCTATTCCGGGCCTCGGTCTTGTTATCGTCTTTATCGTTCTGACGTTTATCGGCTGGTCTACAGCCGGGCTGCTTGGCCGTTTGTGGACCAGGGTCAGTGAACACTTCCTGCGCCGTATGCCTGTGATCCGCAGCGTCTATGCAGCCGTAAAGCAGATCATCGAGACCATTCTGAAACAGCAGTCGAACGCGTTTCGTGAAGTCGTGCTGTTCGAATACCCCCGTCGTGGTAGTTGGGCCATCGGTTTCATCACCGGACAAACCCAGGGTGAAGTGCAGAACCTGACCACCGACGACGTCGTCAATGTGTTCCTGCCGACGACACCAAACCCGACATCGGGCTATCTGCTGTTTATTCCGAAAAAAGAACTGGTGATCCTCGACATGACCGTTGAGGAAGGCATCAAGATGGTTGTTTCCGGAGGAATCGTAACGCCGCCCGACAGGCGCCCTGCCGCGGAGCAGGAGAAAAAGCGCGTTGCACCCGCCGATGGAGACACCAGGACCGTCCCGCACAATCCAGAGACCGACAAGGCAGCCGAATAGGCTCCTTCAGCCCGATAGCGCCGTTTTGACGACGGCGTCACGTTCAAACAGGTACAACAGCGTTTTGAGCGCCTTCCCGCGTTCGGATGTCAGTTCAGGGTCCAGCTCCAGAATGACGCGGGCATCGTCCCGCGCAACACCGATAAGATCGGCATGCGCCGCAAGGTCGGCCATACGGAACTGGGGCAACCCGCTTTGCCGTGTACCCAGGACCTCCCCGGCACCACGCAGCCTCAGATCTTCCTCCGCAATGACAAAACCGTCATCCGTGTCCCGCATCACTTTGAGACGCGCACGGGCAGTTCCTGTCAGCGGCTCACCGTAGAGTAAAAGACACGATGATTTTGCCTCTCCACGCCCAACGCGGCCACGCAGCTGATGAAGCTGCGCGAGACCAAAGCGCTCCGCCTGCTCGATCACCATGATCGTCGCCTCCGGCACATCTACCCCGACCTCGATCACCGTGGTGGCGACGAGTATATCGAGGTCACCCGACGCAAATTTTGTCATCACGGCATCTTTTTCCGCCGCTTTGAGTTTTCCATGCACCAGCCCGACACGGTCACCGAAGCGCTGGGCAAGAGCAGCATGCCGCTCGGTTGCCGCTGCCAGGTCGACGAGCTCGGAATCGTCGACAAGCGGACAGACCCAGTAGACCCGCGCGCCGCCGGGTATGGCACCACGCAGGCGATCGACAACGTCCTCCAGGCGCGACAAAGGCAGGACCCGGGTCTCGATCGGTTTTCTACCAGCAGGCTTGTCTGTCAGGCGCGAGGTTTCGAGGTCTCCATAGGCCGTCATCATCAGTGTCCGGGGTATCGGCGTCGCCGTCATAACCAGAATATCGGCAGCGGCCCCCTTGTCCGCGAGGGCAAGTCTCTGATGCACACCAAAACGGTGTTGCTCGTCCACGACCACAAAGGCGAGGTCTTTGAACCGAACATCATCCTGAAACAACGCGTGGGTGCCGATGGCGATTGCCGTCTCACCGCTTGTCAGCTGTTCTACAAGCGCTTCCCGCTTCTTTCCCTTGTCGCGACCCGTTATGAGGACAACCGACACGCCGATCGCTTCTGCGAGTGGCGCTATCGTCGCGTAATGCTGCCGCGCAAGAATTTCCGTCGGCGCCATGAGTGCCGCCTGCGCACCATGCTCCACTGCCGCAAGCATCGACATCAGGGCAACAATGGTCTTGCCGCTGCCGACATCCCCCTGTAGCAGCCTCAGCATGCGCGTATTGTCTTTCATATCCGCGGAAATCTCCGCCAGCGCCATCTGCTGGGACCCCGTCAGCTTGAACGGGAGGTTTCCTTCCAGCCGGCGCCTGAGACCGCCATCGCCGAGAACAGCCCTGCCCGACCTTTTCCGCTGACGGCCGCGAACGATGAGCAATGCGAGCTGATTGGCAAGCAATTCGTCATAGGCCAGTCGTTCACGCGCCGGCG
>CAJQLI010000043.1 GCA_905479125.1 uncultured Alphaproteobacteria bacterium
CCTTCGGACCCGTCAAACGCGGTCATGGATGCCCTGGAAGAGCTTTTCGGAATGGGGATACTGCCCGGTGACGTCGCGTCGCTGGTACACGGGACGACCGTTGCCACCAATGCCATTCTCGAAGCCAAAGGGGTAAGAACCGGGCTGTTGATCACTGAAGGTTTTCGCGCCGTCTACGAAGCCCGCGGCTGGGCGCGACCCGAAGCGACCGAACTGATCGATCCATTCTACCGCAAACCGCCGCTGCTGGCACCTCAATCGCTGACCCATGGTATTCCGGGGCGCATTGATTATCAGGGGGCGGAGCTGGAAGCGCTGGATGAAGACGCCGTGCGCGTGGCGGCAAGGGCTCTCATGGCTGATGGGGTTGAATCGGTTGCCGTAAGTTACCTGTTCAGTTTTCAGAATCCGGCACACGAACAGCGGACGGCGGAAATTCTGGCGGAGGAATCAGAGGACTGGCGAGTGTCGTTGTCATCTGTCGTGCTGCCGACCATCCGCGAATATCCGCGCCAGTCGACGACGGTAATCGACGCCTATGTCGGTCCGATCATGCAGCGCTACCTGGAACGCCTGTCGGATCGGTTGGTCGAGCGGGGCGTCGTGACACCGCAGGTTTTCCTGATGCAGTCCAATGGCGGGTTGATGCGGATCACTATCGGCGCGCGCTTTCCGAACCAGACGCTTCTGTCCGGCCCGGCGGGCGGCGTTGTCGCCGGTGAGGAACTCGCCCGTATCACCGGCCAGCAGGAGATCGTGACGCTGGATATGGGCGGTACGTCGACCGATATCGCGATGATTACCGGTGGCCGCGCAAATGAAACCAATGAAGGCAAAATTGCCGGTCAGGATATCGGCACGCCGATGTTGCAGGTCCGCACCCTGGGAGCAGGTGGGGGCACGATTGCCCGGATCGGCCCGGACGGTCTCCTTAAAGTAGGGCCCGAGAGCGCGGGCGCCCTGCCGGGGCCTGCCTGCTACGGACGGGGCGGGGAAATGCCGACCGTGACGGATGCCAATCTGGTACTGGGCGCACTGGCATCGGATAACGTGCTCGGCGGTCGGATGACGCTCGACCGGGCAGCGGCGGAGACGGCGATCAAAACACATGTCGCCGATCCGCTCGGCCTTACGGTAGAGGCTGCCGCCGCGGGGATTCTCAGGATCGTGAACACCAATATGGCCGTTGACCTTCGCTTGGCATTCCAGTCGCTCGGCGAAGATCCCCGAAAATACATGCTGGCCGCGTTTGGTGGGGCAGGGCCATTGCATTCGACCCTGCTGGCCCGCGATCTGAAAATTCCCAAAGTTCTCGCACCGCTCTATCCGGGGCTGAACAGTGCGATGGGGTTGCTGCAGACATCGGTGCGTCATGTCTATCTGCAGTCTTCGGTCGCCCGGCTGTCCCAAATCGCGCCGGCGCGCATGAATGATATATTTGCCGGGCTTGAAGCGCGGGCGAAGGAAGACGTGGCTGAGGAAGGGTTTACGCCCGACCAGGTCACGGTCACGCGCCAGGTCGACATGCGCTATCAGCATCAGGGGTATCAGCTGCCGGTAGCGTGTCCGGCAGGCGACCTTGTCGAAACCGACAAGCCGGGGCTGAAATCTGGCTTCGATGACGCCCATCAACGGGTCTATGGTGCGAGCGCCCCGGACGAAGATGCGGAAGTCGTCACTTTCCGCGTGATTGCGGAGATAGCGGTACCCCGGCTTGCCCTGAGGGCGCTTGAACCGGGCGGCGATGCATCCGGCGCACAGATTGCCACCCGCCCGCTCTACGACCTGGAAACGGCAGGCTTTATGGATGCCGCTATTTATGACCGGGCGAAGCTGAGGGCCGGTGACAGGCTGGACGGTCCCGCGGTCGTCCAGCAATTTGATTCAACGACGGTGATCCTTGCGGGAATGTCCTGCCATGTGGACCTATGGGGCAACCTGATCATAGAGACGGGAGAAGCCGGATGAGCCTTGATCCGATTACGACCGAAGTTGTGCTCAGCAGGGTTCGGGAAACCACCGAAGCAATGGCGCATGCGCTGTTTCATTCCGGCTATTCGCCAATCCTGCGGGAAAGCCAGGACGGGACCGCGGGGCTGACCGATGCCGGCGGTCAGGTCATTATGGTCGGTGGTGGGATCCAGTACCATTCGATGCTCTATACGAAGGCCGTCGAGAGCCTCCTTGCCGCCTATCCGGCCGATACAATGCGGGCGGGCGACAGCTTCATCTGCAATGATCCCTATCAGGCAGGGAACAGTCACGTCCCCGACATGGTGGTGCTGACGCCTGTGTTTTATCACGATCGCCGGATAGCCTTCGGGGTGTCTGTTGCCCACAAGGCAGATCTCGGCGGCTTGGTACCGGGTTCGTCCGGCGCGGCGTCACGGGAAATCTTTCATGACGGTCTGCGCCTGCCGCCGGTGCGGTACTGGACCAAGGACGGTGTGGTGCCGGAGATCGAAAATATCATCCGGACCAACAGCCGCGTGCCCGACGTGGTCGTTGGCGATCTGCGCGGGCAGGTCGGGTCTACCCGGCTTGGGGCGGAGCGGCTGATCGCTCTGTCTGACGAGTATGGTGTGGATACGCTGGTCGAGGCGATGCAAAGCCTGATCGACCGCACGCGTGACCGGCTAAGGGCCGAGATTGCGTCCTGGCCGGATGGTGAGGCCGAGGCGGAAGGCTATATGGATCACGACGGGGCTGATCTGAACACGCCTGTCAAAATTCACGTCAGGACAATCAAGCAGGGTGACAGGCTCACCATTGATTTCTCCGGCTCCGATCCACAGACCAAAGGTCCGATCAATACCCCGGCACAAACATGCAGGGCGGTATCGCTGCTGGCGACCATTGCGGCGTCCGATCCGACGATCCCGGTGAATGCTGGCGCGTTTGGTGCATTGGATTTTGTCCTGCCGGACGGAAAGGTCGTCAGCCCGACATTTCCAGCCACGGTAAATCACTATTTTCCCACGTCTCATCTCGCCTATGCCTGCGTGGTTGCGGCGCTTGGCAAGTTGAACCCGTCGCGTGCCGTCGCGCCCCCGGGCTTGGGTAACGGGGCAATTGCGATTGGATATAAAGAGGGCCGTAACGGCAAACCGACGGTCCAGTATGAATTGATGGTCACGTCGCTCGGTGGCACCGCAGAACATGACGGGACGCCGATGGTCATGGGGATGTGCCATTTTACGCCCTCGACGCCGGTTGAAATCGTCGAGACAGAGTATCCGATACGTATTCGCAAGTTTGATATCTGGGAGGATTCGGCCGGCGCAGGGCGGACCCGCGGCGGGATCGGATTCGTCCGGGAATATGAAATGCTGTCAGACGTCATGCTGACGGCCCGGACCGCCAACCATGAACAGCCCGGTTGGGGTGTTGCAGGCGGCGAGGGGCCGCCCGTGTGTGTCACCATGATCAACCCCGATGGGCCCGATGCGATCGAGCTCGCGGCATTGGATACACGTGAAATAGCGGCCGGGACCGTTGTTCGGCTTCAGCAGACGGGGGGCAGTGGATACGGTGACCCGTTCGAGCGGGATGCGGCGCGGGTGCTTCGGGATGTTCTGGACGGCTACCTTTCGGCAGGCGCAGCACAGGACAAGTACGGCGTTGAGATTGTCGAAGGCCGGGTTGATAAGGCCGCGACGGCATTGCGGCGGAAACGTTAATCTTTTGGCGTGTGGACGAGGGCCGTTTCAGGGAGGCTGTTAACCCTGTTTTTCGGGCAATCCCGTGGTGTAAATCTGGCAAAAAATTAAAATAAAATTTGATCAAAAATTGGGCGTTTTGTAAGTCCTTGATTTCAAAAGCCTAAAATCATCAGTATAGATAATTTTCATAAATTAATGTTAAAATTAAACACAATAGTTGTTGAAATTAACTAAGTATAAAACACACATTACCTGCTGACAGGACGGTTATTAACCGGCGGACACGGTTAACAAAGCAGGTGGTGTGATGAGATATTTAACAGCAATTATTCTTTCTCTCGCGGTTATTGCGGCAACAGCGGATGTTCAGGCAAAGAGTCTGGGCGAGGCTAAAAAGTCGGGTCACAGCCCAGATGTTCATTGCCTGGCGCAGAACATCTATCACGAGGC
>CAJQLI010000044.1 GCA_905479125.1 uncultured Alphaproteobacteria bacterium
GACGAACCCCCTTGGGGTCAAGGCGGGCGGAGAAGGTGGCACGACGCCGGCCCTCGCGGTACTGGTGAACGGGTTTGTCGATGCGCTGCGGCCCTACGGGGTGCGCGATATAAGAATGCCTGTCACGCCCCGTAAAATCTGGGAGCTGATTCATGCCGGTAAATCCGGCGAAGCCTGACCGCCCCTGTCAGGGCGGCTGGGCGATGTCTCAGCCGAGCAGAAAGATCGGAGTCAGAACGATTGCCCAGCTTGCTGCGGTACAGCCGAGAAAGCAGACAAGTTTTACGCGTGGTGACCAGCCCGTATCGGACGGCCGACGAAGTGCGCCGGCCTGGGCGACGTCGGGATGGCTAAGAACTGCATGTTGTGCCATGTGACTCTCCTTGAGTTATCTCAAATTTGACGAAAATCCCCTAAGGAACGGTTAAGCCCGCTTGGCTTCGCATGGCGCTATGCACGGGTTTACACCTCAACGGGCTACCCTGCGGGCGTGGATGGCTTTAGATTGCGAAGACGATGACCGGCTTGAGCCGGAAACCAGGAACGGAAGCTGTTGATATTATGGATAGGTCTCGATGAAAGCTGCTGCCTTTGACTATGTCCGGGCGTCTTCGGTCGATGAAATTTGCCGATTGCTGGCAGACGCGGGCGACGAGGAACGTAAAATCATTGCAGGCGGGCAAACGCTCGTTCCGCTGATGGCGATGCGCATGGCGCGTCCCGACATGCTGATCGACATCAACGATGTCGCTGAGCTTGCCGGAATCAACGATCATGGCGACCACGTGTCATTCGGAGCCGGTACACGCCAGCGCGCCATCGAGAGATCGGACATCGTTTCCGATCGTCTGCCGCTTGTTGCCAAGGCCGTGCGTAATGTCGGACATCAGCAGACCCGGAACCGAGGCACAATTGGCGGCAGCATCGTGCATGGTGACCCTTCTGCCGAATTACCGATGGCCGCACTGGCGCTTGAAGCAACGATGATACTGCGCGCCGTCTCGGGTGAGACCGAAATGCCGATTGACGGCTTTTTCGAAGCAGCCATGGTGACGAATATCGAACCGGAACAGCTGCTGACGGAAATTCGTATTCCCGTCTGGCAGGATGCCCGTATCGGGACCGGCTTTCACGAAACCTCCAGCCGCCAGGGCGATTTTGCCATTGTCGCGGCCGCCGCGCAGGTTGCGCTGGCTGAAGATGGTAAAGTTACCCGCGCCGCTATCAGTGTCGGCGGCGCAGCACCGTCGCCGGTGAAGCTCCATGGGCTGGAAGCGGCGCTGATCGGTAAATCGGCAGACGGGTTCCAGGACATCATTGCGCTGGTCGATGAGGAAATCGATGCGGAAACCGATGTTCATGCGACTGCCGAGTACCGGCGTCGCGTTACCAGAAAGCTTGTATCGCGTGCGATTGACGATGCAATTGCGGAGGCCGGCAAATGAAACAGGTTGAAGTTACGCTGAACGTCAACGGCAAGGACACGACGCTGACCATTCCGCCGCGGATGACGCTTGTCGATTGCCTGCGCGATGAATTGCGGCTGACCGGCACCCATGTCGGTTGCGAGCATGGTATCTGCGGTGCCTGCTCGGTATTTCTGGATGACGAGCCTATCCGGTCCTGCCTGATGTTCGCGGTCCAGGCCGCAGGACACCGGATCACGACTGTCGAAGGGCTGCTAAACGAAGATGGCTCACTCAGCGATCTGCAGGACTCGTTCTGGGAATGCCATGCGATGCAGTGCGGCTATTGCACGCCCGGCATGCTGGTTGCGAGCGAATCTCTGCTTGCTGAAAACCCTGACCCCAGCGAAGACGATATCCGCGAAGCGATTAGCGGCAATCTGTGCCGGTGTACCGGTTACCAGCAGATTGTTGAAGCGGTACAGATGACGGCGAAGCGTCGCCGCGAAGGAGCCGCCAATGGTTGATGCCCCCGCAAACCTGCCGAATTACCGCTACGTATCGCGCAAGCGCCGGACCAAGGAAGACCGCCGTTTTGTCAGTGGCCGCGGCAAATTCGTCGCCGATGTAGAAGTTCCCGGCATGAAGCATGTTGCCATTCTGCCGAGCCCGCATGCCCGCGCCAATATCATCAGCATCGATACAAGTGCTGCGCTCGCACTGCCTGGCGTTCATTACGTGCTGACCGGCGACGAGCTCGGAGAAGCGACGAGTTCGTTGTTTCACGGGCTCGATCTGCCCAACGTAATCTGGCATCCGCTGGCTGTGGGGATGACCCGGTATGCCGGCGAATGGGTGGCCGCTGTGGTGGCCGATTCCCGTTATATCGCCGAGGACGCTGCGGAACTGATCGAAGTCGAATACGAATCCCTGCCGGCGGCGGTCGATTCCGAAAAGATGATTGATGAGGACCAGCCGCTGGTCCACCCGGCTCATGGCACAAACGTGTTGTTCCGCAAGACCTGGGAGTGGGGACCTGTCGCGGACGATTTCGCGAGCATGCCCAATACCGTCAGCTACCGTGCCCGATGGGGCCGGTCGTCCACAGTGCCGATCGAGACATTCGGTGTCGTCGCCAAATGGGACGATGTGAACGAAATCATGGATGTCTGGGCATCGATCCAGATGCCGCAATATCAGGATCAGATCGCCGCGGCGCTTCGCATTCCCATGAACCAGGTGCGGGTCCATAACGATGTCGACGTCGGTGGCTCTTATGGCGTCAAACGCGGCATCAAACACACGGTGCTCGTCACATATCTTACAAAGAAGCTCGGTTTTCCCGTGCGGTTTATCGAAGATCGTCTCGACAATATGTCGGGCGGTGATGCGCATGGGCCGGACCGGATATTTGATATCACGATGGCGTTTGACGATGAGGGTGTCATCAAATCGATGAAGATCCGCGCGCTGGACGATGTCGGTGCCTATCCGGGACGCGCGCCGCTGCAACTCGGCAAGCCGATGACGGCCCTTTGCGGCCCGTACCGGATAAATTCAATCGAGTATGAGGCTATTTCTGTCACGTCGAATAAGACGGGACAGGTACCGGTACGTGGCTTCGGTCAGTCGCCGACCAATTTTGCGATTGAGACGGGGCTGGAACGCGTGGCCAAGCATCTCGGTCTCGACCGGATCGAAGTGCGGGCGCGCAACCTGGTTCGCAAGGACGAATTTCCGTGGAAAATTCCTCCCGGATCAATCTACGATTCGGGCGATTTTCATGCGGTGCTCGACGGTATTATCAAGACATCCAACTGGGACGATCTTGTCGCCCGGCGGGATGCGCTTCGCGCTAAAGGGCGGCTGGCCGGTGTCGGTATCGCGACATGCCTGGAACCGGGTGGCGGAAATAATATTTTTGAATTCCTGTTCAATCCCAAACTGGAAATCACAACGTTCGTTGAATCGGTCCTGATGAAGGTCGAACCGACCGGGGCGATCACGGCCGTTATGTGTACGACCACGTCCGGTCAGGGCCATGAGACGCTGGTGTCGACCATCGCCGGAGAAGAACTGGAGCGCGATCCGGATACGATCCGTGTCCTGCACGGGGATTCGCTCGAAGCCCTGCCGACCCGCAGTCCGGTCGCAAGCCGGATGGCGATTGTTCTGGGCACGGCAACGTCCAAGGCGGCTCGCGATATCAAGTCGAAGATGATCACGATTGCGGCCCATGATCTCGGTGTCGAAAAGGACCAGATCGAATATGCCGACGGCGAGTTCACGGTACGTGGTAATCCCGCCAGCAAACTGACCTGGGCGGAAATCTGCCATATCGCGCATAAACAGTTTCACAGGATGCCCCCGGGCCACGAACTGGGCCTCCAGGCTTATGCCGTCCAGCAGGTGCCGGGCGCCGGTGGACTGCCGGATGAGAATAACGAAGTTCCGCTATATCCGTGCTTCTCGTTCCAGGCGCATGTGCCACTGGTCGAGATCGATCCCGATACCGGCAAGGTGAAGGTTCATGATTATTTCATCGGCCACGATTGCGGGACCGCCATCAATCCGGATATCGTGCGTGGCATGATTATCGGCGGGGTTGCGCATGGAATCGGTGCGGCATTGTATGAGAAATTCGAATACGACGCGGACGGTCAGTTGCTGGCCGGCACATTTGTCGATTACCTGCTGCCTTCGGCGCATGAAATACCGCCGGTTGTCGATTCCGAGCATTGCACGCCGTCGCCGCTGACATCGCTTGGTCAGAAGGGAAGCGGCGAAGGCGGCTATCTCGGTGCCCCGGCGGCGATCGCATCCGCGGTCAATGATGCATTGGCACCGTTCGATATAGAAATAAACGAACTACCTATCCGGGCCCGCGATATCGAAGCGGCGCTCTACGAAAAGACCAGATAACGAACATCAAACGTATAAACGGGGAGACAGAGATGAGTGACGATATTCTGCTGGAACAGGATGGACGAATCCTGAGAGCGACTTTCAATACAGCACCGGATAATGGTGTGTCAGACGTGATGGCGGGTGAATTCTCAGAGGCAATTCTTGCCGCTCACGAGAATTCGGACATGGTTCTGCTGCGGAGCGCCGGGCCTGATTTCTGTACCGGCCGTGTGCGCGATGCCAGTAAAGGTCCGCCTTCGCCGGAAGCATATAGCCGCCGTCCGGAATACGATCCGATCTTCAACTGTTACCGGTCCATCAAGGACGCTCAGGTGCCTGTCGTCGCCGTGATTGAGGGCCGCTGCATGGGCTTTGGCACTGCTGTGGCGTCGGTTTGCGATGTTTCCTTTGCGAGCAGCACGGCGACTTTCAATATTCCCGAGGTCGGCCACAACGTGATGCCGACGATGGTGATGTCGGCGATTTACGATCGTATGCCCCGCAATGCGATCCTGTGGATGGCTTATTCGACCGATTTTATCGATGCCGAGCGTGCAATGACCTATGGCCTGATCAGTCAGGTGGTTGATGCAGACAAGCTCGATGCCGAAGTTGACCGGTTCTGCGGTCTGCTGACCAGTCGCCCGACCCCCGCCGTTCGCGGGTTGAAGGAATATCTGCGCTCGGCGCCGCGGATGGACGATCAGGGTGCTCTCGACTACGCCCGGAGCATTCACTCGATGGTGAATACCGCCGCGGCAATGAAGAAAGATCACTGACCGTCGAAAGCCGTTCCCGTCTCGTCGCCGACGATTGATTTGGCGATGCGGCCAGTAAGATTAAGAAACCGGTGGGCCCTGCTCACCGGTTTCTTTTTCGCAAATCCTCCGCGTAATCCACCATCGCTTCATTGAGCGAGAATTCGGGCGTCCAGCCCAACTCGTTCGCCGCGCGGCTGACGTCCAGGGGCGTGTCGCGCGATATCGGCGCTTTGCCCGGCGTGATATCTATTTCGAACCCCGGGACGGCGGCCCTGACCGCATCCACCAGCCGCTCAAACGAAATCACTTCGCCATAGGCGAGGTTGTAGACAGCCTTTGCCGGTAGTCCGGTCGCCGTCGCGGCCAGATCGACGGCACGTCCCATGTCTTTTGCGTAGATATATTCAAATGCCATGGTCTGTTCTTCGGGGATAACAGCCGGGACACCGCGAATGCCGGCTTCGACGAGGGTCTGGACCTTTTCACCACCGCCGGAACCGGCCCAGAAATGACCGGTCCCGAAGACGTTTGCCGGGCGCAGCAGAACCAGATCGAAGCCGCATTCAACCTGATATGCCTCGAATATCAGTTCCTGCGCGGCTTTTGAGTTGGAATAGGCCGCCCCGCTGCCGCGGTGAAAGCTTTCATCGATCTTGTCGGGTGTTGGTTGGCGCCAGTCATAGACGCCGAAGGTCGAAATATGGATCAACCGATTCACGCCAGTGAGTTTGACGGCCTCGGCGACGGCCATCGCGCCGCCCACATTCAGGCTGTAGCCCGCGCTGAGCGGTTTGGAGACGCGCTTGCCGATCAGTCCGGCGGTATGGACGAACGTGTCTATGTTGTGGGTCTGAATCGCGTCGATGAGTGCGGGCAGGCTGCGGGCGTCATCTGCGATTATTTCGTAGTCGATATCGCCTACGCGCGCGGCGACATAGTCCGCGCGGGGCAGGGGGTCGAGAAAAACAACCTTCTCGCCGCGTTTCGCCGCCTCTGTCGCAAATGCCGTTCCAATCAGTCCGGCTCCTGTTACCAATGTCGCCATTTTCGTCCCCGTGGGTGCTGTCATTCATGATTATTCCGTGGTTAGCTTAGGCCATCCAACAAGATCAAAACAGTCGCGCGGGGGGACCGAATTCATGTCCGAAAACGGGGAGATCAAGAAGTCCGATCAGCGGTATCAGTCGGATATCATTGTCGATCTGATCAAGCAGTACGGCTTCAAGCATATTTCTCTGAACCCGGGCGCCAGCTATCGTGGCCTGCACGATTCACTGGTCAATTACGGCGAAAACGATCCGCCGATGATGATCTGCAACCACGAGAAAATTGCGGTTCAGATGGCCCATGGTTACGCGAAGGCAACGGGTGAGCCGATGATCGCGATTGTCCACAACGTGGTTGGCCTGCTCCACGCTCCGCTCGCGATCTATTACGCCTATATCGACCGTGCGCCGGTTTTCATAATGGGGGCAACCGGGCCGACGGATGAAGGTATCCGCAGGCCGTTTATCGACTGGATTCACACAGCCGCCGTGCAGGGAAATGCGGTACGCGACTTTACGAAGTGGGACTATCAGCCCGGCAGCGTGCATGGCATCCCTGATTCCTTCGCACGCGCCTATTCGATAATGATGGCGGAGCCACAGGGCCCGATTTACATGTGTTACGACGCGGGTATCCAGGAAGCCCCGCTGACAGAAGACATTAAACTGCCGTCACCGGACGCCGTTCGCGTCACGACGCCAATGGCACCGGACAGGGCTGCGCTGGAACAGGTGGCGGATCATCTGCTGGCGGCAGAAAACCCGATGATCCTCGTTGAATATGCGGGGCGTATGCCGCACGGCTATGACTATATCGTGGAATTTGCCGAAACCGTCGGCGCGGGTGTGTCGGACATCTACAAGCGCCTGAATTTCCCCAACCGTCACCCGCTGAACCTCAGTATGGACGGCACGGCGTTTGAGGGTGCAGATCTGGTTCTGTGTCTCGATGTGCGTGACTGGACACGGGGAACCCACGTGATCGATCCCGAAACCCGGGAAGTCCAGGACAAGACGGTGCCCGGCAGCAAGTGGATCGATATCGGATTTGGCGATATCGAGATCAGTAAATGGGCGATGGACTACAACAAGCACCGGGACTGGGATGTGCGGGTAACATCAGATGTCGTGTCCGCTCTGCCGACCCTGACGGATATCTGCCGTGATCGCATTGCAGATGATGCGGCCCTGCAAAAGAAGATCGCGGACCGCAGCGCCGCCATCGGTCAGCGCCATGATGCTCTGTTCACCAAATGGGCCATCGACGCGAAAACCGACTGGGACGCATCGCC
>CAJQLI010000045.1 GCA_905479125.1 uncultured Alphaproteobacteria bacterium
GCGCATAGCGGTTACCGTTCGCACGGTACTGCAGGCGGCCATCGCGAATGCCGATAATAATCATCAGTTGGACGTTGATCGTCTGGTGGTGTCCGAAGCAAGCGTCGGTAAGGCGTTTGTCATGAAACGTTTTCGCGCCCGTGCACGTGGCAGGGTCGGCAAAATTCAAAAGCCGTTCAGCAACCTCACCGTTGTTGTTCGCGAAGTCGAGGAGGAAGCCTGATGGGGCAGAAAGTTAATCCGATTGGCCTTCGCCTCGGTATCAATCGTACGTGGGATTCGCGCTGGTATGCGAATGATGAGAACTACGCGGGTCTTCTTCATGAAGACATCAAACTGCGCGCGTTTCTCTTTGATCGCCTGGCGCAGGCCGGTATCAGCCGCGTTGTTATCGAGCGTCCGGCAAAGAAAGCTCGTGTAACCATTCATTCAGCGCGCCCCGGTGTCGTGATTGGCAAGAAGGGGGCAGATATCGAAAAGCTGCGCCAGGACATTGCCCGCATGACGAATAGCGAGGTTCATCTGAACATCGTTGAAATCCGTAAGCCGGAAATCGACGCAAAGCTGGTTGCCGAGAATATCGCTCAACAGCTGGAGCGTCGGGTCGCATTCCGTCGCGCCATGAAGCGGGCCGTTCAGTCGGCGATGCGGCTTGGTGCCGAGGGTATCCGGATCAACTGTGGCGGTCGCCTCGGTGGTGCGGAAATCGCGCGGACCGAATGGTATCACGAAGGCCGCGTGCCGCTGCATACGCTTCGTGCCGATGTCGATTACGGAACAGCTACTGGACGGACCACTTATGGCGCTTGTGGCGTCAAGGTCTGGATCTTCAAGGGCGAAATCCTTGCACATGATCCGATGGCGCAGGATAAGCGTCTCCAGGAACAGCAAGTCAGCCGGTAAGAACCGGGAAACAGGAATACTAAGATGCTGGCACCAAAGAAAACGAAATTCCGCAAGGCCTTTAAAGGCCGGATTAAGGGAAATGCAAAGGGCGCAACGACCCTTACGTTCGGCTCATTCGGCCTCAAGGCGTTGACGCCTGGCCGTGTAACCGCACGTCAGATCGAAGCATCGCGTCGTGCGATCACACGGCATATGCGCCGTTCCGGACGTGTCTGGATCCGTATTTTCCCGGATGTTCCCGTTACGCAGAAGCCTGCCGAAGTCCGGCAGGGTAAGGGTAAGGGGTCGGTTGAATACTGGGCTGCACGTGTGAAGCCTGGTCGTATCATGTTTGAAATTGACGGCGTGCCGCAGGATATCGCTCGCGTGGCGCTTGAACTGGCAGCTGCGAAACTGCCGGTACAGACCAAGATCGTGACGCGTCTTGTCGGCGGAGGGAATTAAGTCATGGCTGTAGCAGCTGATCTTCGTCAGAAGTCTGACGACGAACTGAAAGACGAATTGCAGAAGCTCAAGCGTGAGCAGTTGAATCTTCGCTTTCAGCGTGCGTCCGGCCAGCTCGAGGCCACCAGCCGTGTTGGTGATGTGCGCCGCGATATTGCACGAATAAATACGGTGATGACCGAACGTCGGCATGTTGCCGCAGATGCGTCGTAAGGAACGGTAGAGACTATGCCTAAAAGAATTCTCCAGGGAACGGTGGTTTCCGACAAGGCTGACAAGACCGTAACGGTCCGTGTCGAGCGCCAGGTCCAGCACCCGCTCTATAAAAAGATTATCCGCCGGTCGAAGAAATTCGCGGCGCATGATCCTGAAAACAAATGCAAGGCGGGCGAAGTCGTCCGTATTCGCGAATGCAAACCGATTTCCAAGTCTAAGACCTGGGAAGTCATCTTCGACGACGCGTGAAGCGCTGACGTACAAGGACAAGATTAATGATTATCCCTGAATCCAACCTAGAGGTCGCCGACAACTCCGGCGCACGCCGTGTGCAGTGCATACGGATTCTGGGCGGCTCGAAGCGGCGCTGGGCGACTGTCGGAGACGTTATCGTCGTCTCGGTCAAGGAAGCTATTCCGCGTGGACGCGTGAAGAAGGGTGATGTGCATCGTGCCGTTATCGTTCGGACGTCCAAGGAAATCCGTCGCGCTGACGGAACGACCATCCGGTTTGATCGCAACGCGGCAGTGTTGTTGAACAATGCGGACGAACCGATTGGTACACGAATTTTCGGTCCGGTGACCCGCGAACTGCGAGCCCGGAAATACATGAAGATAATTTCTCTCGCCCCAGAAGTTCTGTAGGCGAGGGAATCGGAGCAAGTAAATGGCTGCGCGAATCAGAAAAGGCGACGAGGTGATTGTCATCTCCGGTCGTGACAAAGGTAAAAAGGGCAATGTGCTCAAGGTGATGGCCGATGATAATCGGGTCCTGGTCCAGGGTGTGCACATGGTGAAACGCCATGAGCGGCAGTCCCAGACCCAGCAGGGCGGTATCGTCGAGAAGGAAGCTTCGATTCACGTCTCTAATGTGGCGTTGATCGATCCTGATGGTGGTGAAGCAACCCGCGTCGGTTTCCGTTCGCTCGAAGACGGCCGCAAGGTCCGCTATGCAAAGCGGTCCGGCGAAGTGATCGATTAAGGAGCCGATGATGGGAACGCGTTTACAAGAAATCTACGTATCGGAAATCCGGGCAAAAATGCAGGAACAGTTCGGGTATTCTAATCCGATGCAGATCCCGCGCCTGGACAAGGTGGTCCTGAACATGGGTGTTGGCGATGCAGTCAACGATTCCAAGAAGGTCGACCACGCTGCTCGCGACATGACGGTTATTGCCGGCCAGAAGCCTGTGATTATCCGCGCGCGCAAGTCCGTTGCGACGTTTAAGCTTCGCGAAGGCATGCCGATCGGCGTCAAGGTGACGTTGCGGCGTGAGCGGATGTACGAATTTGTTGACCGCCTGGTCAATATTGCGCTTCCGCGCGTTCGTGACTTTCGCGGGCTGTCGGACAAGAGTTTTGATGGTCGTGGCAACTATGCCACGGGTATTACTGAGCAGATCATTTTCCCGGAAATCGATTACGATACGGTCGATGAATTCCGGGGTATGGACATCGTCGTTTGTACGACGGCACCCGACGACGAGCAGGCACGTGCCCTGCTTAAGGGTTTCAATTTCCCGTTTGCGATTTAACGGGATTGGGAGGAAGACATGGCAAAGAAAAGCGCCATTGAACGTAACGAAAAACGTCGCCGCATGGCCAAGAAGTTTGAGGCTAAACGCGAACGCCTGAAAGCGATCGCGAATAACCGTGACCTTCCGATGGAAGAGCAGTTCCAGGCCCGGCTGAAACTATCGGAGTTGCCGCGTAATGCTTCGAAGGGTCGGGTTCAGAGCCGTTGCGAAATCACGGGTCGTCCGCGGGGCGTTTACAAGAAATTCAAGATGTCGCGTATTGCACTTCGTGAGCTGGCTTCTTCCGGGCACATTCCCGGAATGGTCAAGTCGAGCTGGTAGGGGAAAACACCGATGACAATGACTGATCCCGTCGGCGATCTTTTGACCCGTATCCGTAATGGACAGAGGGCAAATAAAAGCGCCGTAACCGCACCGAGTTCAAAACTCCGGGCAAGTGTGCTCGAAGTGTTGAAGCGTGAAGGCTACATTCGCGGTTTCGAGACCGAAGAATTTCGTGATGGTCTCAACCAGCTGCGTGTCGAGCTGAAATACCATGATGGTTCGCCGGTAATCCGGCACATCCAGCGGGTATCGAAGCCTGGCCGTCGCGTCTACTCGAAGATTAAGGATCTTCCGTCCGTTTATAATGGGCTGGGTATTTCGATCCTGTCGACACCCCAGGGTGTCATGTCTGATAACGAAGCCCGCGCTGCCAATGTCGGCGGCGAGGTAATCTGCGAAGTCTTTTAGGGACGCAGGAGCAAAATTATGTCACGCGTCGGAATGGTGCCAGTTGAAGTTCCCAATGGGGTCGATCTTGAGATCGCCGCTGGGCAGATTACGGCTAAAGGTAAGCTGGGCGAATTGTCCATGAATGTTGTCGAGGACGTGAACATTTCACGTGAAGACAATCTGATTTGGGTGAAGCCCGCAAATGACGGTAAACGCGCGCGCATGATGTGGGGTACGACCCGCAGCCTGCTGAGCAATATCGTCACGGGTGTGTCCGAAGGGTTCACCAAGAGGCTTCTGATCACAGGTGTTGGTTATCGTGCGGCAATGCAGGGCAAGGACCTTGTCCTGCAGCTGGGCCATAGCCACGAAATCCGCTATCCGCTTCCGGAGGGCATCAAGGTTGATGTGCCGAACCAGACGGAAATCGTGATCTCGGGTGCGAATAACCAGGTGGTTGGACAGGTTGCTGCGGAAATTCGCAGCTATCGCAAGCCTGAACCCTACAAGGGCAAGGGCGTGAGATATGCAGATGAAATTATCATCCGCAAAGAAGGTAAGAAGAAATAGTCATGGCCGATACAGCGAGACTCGAAAAACGGCGCCGGGCGCGAGTCCGGAAGCAGGTACGGCGGACGGCAAATGGTCGCCCGCGGTTATCCGTGTTCCGTTCAAACAAGTATATTTATGCTCAGGTTATCGATGATGCGACCGGTATTACGGTGGCATCTGCTTCGAGCATCGAAAAAGACGTTACGAGCGGCGCCAGCCAGAATGTGGCCACAGAGGTCGGCAAACTGGTCGCGCAGCGCGCGTCTGAAAAAGGTATTAAATCGGTAGTGTTCGATCGTGGGCCCTATCTCTATCACGGCCGCGTTAAAGCGCTGGCCGATGCCGCCCGCGAAGGCGGGCTGGAATTTTAGGAGAGCGACGCATGGCACGGAATCCGAGACGCGACAACAGGCCTGACCGACAGGAACAGACCGATATTATCGACAAGCTTGTTGATATCAATCGTACTGCAAAGGTGGTGAAGGGCGGACGTAGGTTCGGTTTTGCCGCACTTGTCGTCGTGGGCGATCAGAAAGGTCGCGTTGGTTTTGGGTCGGGCAAGGCCCGCGAAGTCCCGGAAGCAATCCGCAAGGGCACAGAGAAAGCCAAGAAGAATATGATCCGCGTGCCGCTGCGCGAAGGTCGGACGCTGCATCACGATGTGCTTGGCCGCTACGGCGCCGGCAAGGTCGTACTGCGTGCGGCGCCTCCCGGAACGGGAATTATCGCTGGTGGCCCGATGCGCGCTATTTTTGAAACGCTCGGGCTTCAGGATGTGGTTGCCAAATCGATTGGTACACAGAATCCGCATAACATGATCAAAGCGACGTTTGACGCTCTGTCGAACCTACAGTCCCCTCGCATGGTGGCATCCCGGCGTGGCCGGAAGGTTGGCGAAATCGTCGGCCGCCGTGGCGAGGAGCAGGTGGAGGCCTGATAAATGGCAGACAGTAAAAAAAATATGGTCCGGGTTACCCAGACCGGTAGCCCGATTGGACGCCCGAAAGACCAGCGCGCTACGCTGGTCGGTCTTGGATTGAACAAGATGCATCGGACCAATGAGCTCGAGGATACGCCTTCGGTAAGAGGGATGATCAATAAAGTGAAGCATCTCGTTCGCGTAGAAGACTAGGCCTTCCTGAGCCTGGCGTTACGACAGCGGTGAATGTGAACGCGGTTGCACATTAATGTGCGCCTGCAGGAGTAAGACAAATGCGATTGAATGAGATTTCCGATAATCAAGGCGCGCGTGCCCCCCGCAAACGAGTGGGTCGTGGCATCGGTTCCGGTACCGGCAAGACGGCAGCCCGCGGTCATAAAGGCCAGAAATCGCGTAGCGGCGTCTCGCTCCTCGGTTTTGAAGGCGGCCAGATGCCGCTTTACCGTCGCCTGCCGAAGGGTGGCTTTACGAATATTTTCCGGAAAAACTACCGGATTGTTAATCTTAGCCGTCTGCAGACAGCAGTGGACGCAGGCAAGCTGGACGCCAGCAAGCCTGTAACGGAAGCCGCACTTGTCGAAGCCGGTGTGATCAAATCCGTGCGAGATGGTGTTCGCATCCTTGCAAAGGGCGAACTCAGTGCCAAATTGACAATAGATGTTTCGGGCGCGTCGAAAGGCGCGATCGAGGCCGTCGAAAAAGCGGGTGGCAGTGTCACCGTTAAGAAAATCGTCAAGCCGACGACAGCGACGCCGAAAAAGGCCAAAGGAAAGAAAGCCGGAGGCGACGTCCAGGAGTCGGGTAAGGAATAGTTTATGGCGTCAGCCGCCGAACAACTTGCCTCGCAGATTAACTTTTCGAACTTTGCGAAGGCTACCGAGCTGAAGAAGCGCATCTGGTTTACACTGGGTGCGCTCATCGTCTATCGGCTTGGTACATGGATTCCTCTGCCGGGAATCGATCCGTCGATCCTGCAGGATATCTTCCAGCAGCAGGCTGGCGGTATTCTCGGCATGTTCGATATGTTCGCGGGCGGCGCGTTCGGTCGGATGACCATTTTTGCATTGAATATCATGCCCTATATCTCGGCATCGATTATCATGCAGCTTCTCCAGGCTATTCATCCCCATTTCGAAGGCTTGAAGAAAGAGGGCGAAGTCGGCCGCAAGAAACTCAATCAGTACACGCGATACGGAACGGTGGTTCTGGCAACGTTGCAGGCCTATGGCATCTCGGTCGGCCTGGAAGGCATGACCGGTTCGCAGGGCGCTGCGGTGTCGGATCCCGGTGCTTTCTTCCGGGCGACGACGGTTATCACACTTGTCGGCGGAACGATGTTCCTCATGTGGCTCGGTGAGCAGATTACAGCGCGCGGTGTTGGCAACGGCATTTCGCTGATTATCTTCGCGGGCATCGTGGCTGAGATGCCGGCATCGCTGGTCGGTACGCTGGAACTCGGACGCACCGGTGCACTGTCTGCCCTGTTCATCATGTTCCTGCTGATCATGGCCGTCGCGGTCATCACCTTCATCGTGTATGTCGAACGAGCGCAGCGAAGGGTTTTGGTGCAATATCCAAAACGACAACAGGGCAATAAAATGTTCGGCGGTGAGAATTCTCATATTCCGCTGAAGGTCAACACGGCCGGTGTTATTCCGCCTATTTTTGCAAGCTCGTTGCTGTTGCTGCCGATCACGATTGCCAATTTTTCGGCCAATTCAGGGCCGGAATGGCTTGGGGTTATCACGGCCAGTCTTGGGCGCGGTCAGCCGATGTATCTGCTGCTCTATGCAGCGATGATCATTTTCTTTGCGTTCTTCTATACGTCGGTCGTCTTTAATCCGACCGAAACGGCTGACAACCTGAAAAAATACGGCGGGTTTGTGCCTGGCATTCGTCCGGGTAAAAACACCGCGGAATACCTCGATTTTATTCTGACCCGGTTGACGGTCGTGGGCGCTGCCTACCTGACAGCCATCAGTATCATGCCGGAGATTCTCATCTCTCAATACGGTGTGCCATTCTATTTCGGCGGAACCAGTCTGCTCATTGTCGTAACGGTGACAATGGATACTGTTGCCCAGGTGCAATCGCATCTGATTGCGCATCAGTATGAAGGGCTGGTCAAAAAATCCCGCCTGAAGGGGCGTCGAGGATGAACTTGATTCTGCTCGGTCCACCGGGTGCCGGGAAAGGCACTCAGGCGAAGCGTCTTGAAGACGGCCGCGGGCTTGTACAACTCTCGACCGGTGACATGCTGCGTGCAGCGGTCGCGTCGGGCAGCGAAGTCGGCAACCAGGCCAAGGCGATCATGGAACGTGGTGAACTGGTGTCGGATGATATCATGATCGCCATGATCAAGGATCGGATTCAGCAGCCTGATTGTGCGAACGGATTTATCCTCGATGGGTTCCCGCGCACCACAGCGCAGGCCGAAGCTCTCGACGTAATGCTGGCCGACATGGGACTGGCGCTCGATCACGTGGTCGAGATGAAAGTTGACGATACGGCACTCGTGGAACGTATCACCGGCCGGTACAGCTGTGCCAAGTGCGGTGCAGGGTATCACGACGAATTTCAGAAACCGGCTAAGGAAGGGATCTGCGACAGTTGCGGATCATCGGAATTCAGCCGGCGTAAGGACGATAATGCGGAAACTGTGACATCTCGGCTGGCTTCGTACCATACGCAGACAGCTCCGTTGTTGCCGTATTATGACGGAAAAGGCGTCCTCGCGGGCGTCGACGGGATGGCGGAAATTGACGAAGTAACGCGTCAAATTGAAGCCGTTCTGGAGGAGGGCTGAGTGGTTGACTTGAAGCTATTAGCCCCTATACTCCCGGCCCTTCGGTCTAAAGTGCCGACCGGGAAATTTTACATGATTTCAAAGACTTGAACGCTAAGGAGAAGGCGTAGTGGCTCGCATTTCGGGTGTAAACCTGCCAAACAAACCGGTGGCCATCGCGCTCACCTATATTTACGGCGTCGGTCGTACGTCTGCGGTTAAAATCTGTGAGGCGGCTAATGTCGCCTGGGATGTCCGTGCAAACGATCTCGGTGATGACGAGTTGTCGCGTATCCGTGACATTCTCGACCGGGAATTCACGATCGAAGGGGACCTGCGTCGCGAGACGGCCATGAACATCAAGCGTTTGATGGATATGGGTTGTTATCGTGGGCTGCGCCATCGTCGCGGACTTCCGGTCCGCGGTCAGCGGACGCATACCAACGCGCGGACGCGAAAGGGCAAAGCACGGCCCATTACCGGCAAAAAGAAATAGCCGGTTAAAAGGAAAAGAACATGGCTAGACAAGCAACGGCACGCGTCCGTAAACGCGAGCGCAAGAATATCACCTCCGGTGTTGCGCACGTGAATTCGACGTTCAACAACACGATGATCACGATCACAGATGCGCAGGGTAATTCAATTGCCTGGTCGTCTGCGGGGTCTCAGGGATTTAAGGGGTCGCGTAAATCGACACCTTATGCGGCGCAGATGGCTGCCGAGGACGCGGGCAAGAAAGCCCAGGATCACGGCGTCAAAACGCTGGAAGTACAGGTCAAGGGCCCCGGTTCGGGACGTGAATCTGCTCTGCGTGCGTTGCAGGCGGTAGGCTTTACGATCACGTCGATCCGTGATGTTACGCCTATTCCCCACAATGGTTGCCGTCCTCGTAAGCGCCGGCGCGTCTAAGGCGGAATAGCGACCTCGGTCTTATACGGACGGTTAGAAGATTAAACACAGTGCGGCATATGCCGCTGAAGGATAACGGTATGACGGTCATTCACAGGAATTGGCAGGAACTAATCAAGCCTTCGAAGCTTGATATCGAAGCTGGTGAAGAAGCTTCACGTTTCGCGGTCATTACGGCAGAGCCGCTAGAACGTGGTTTCGCGACCACGCTCGGCAATTCGCTGCGTCGTATCCTTTTGTCCTCTTTGCAGGGCGCAGCTGTTACGGCTGTTCAGATTGACGGGGTTCTGCATGAATTCTCGTCCATTCCCGGTGTGCGTGAAGACGTCACCGATATCGTTCTGAACATCAAGTCGCTGGCACTCCGCATGCACGGCGAAGGACCCAAGCGCATCACGCTTGCGGCCACCGGGCCGGGTGAAATCACTGCCGGCATGATCGAAGCAACCCATGATATCGAGATCATTGATCCTGATGTCGTGATCTGCACGCTCGATGTCGGCGCAAAGATTTCGATGGAAATGACTGTCGATACCGGCAAGGGATATGTTCCCGCGGTTGATAACCGGGCGGAAGATTCACCGATCGGTCTTGTGCCGGTAGATGCCGTGTTCAGTCCGGTGCGTCGTGTTGCTTACCGGGTCGAGAACGCCCGCGTTGGCCAGCGTACCGACTATGACAAGCTGATTATGGAAGTCGAAACCGATGGGACGATTTCACCTGAGGACGCGGTTGCTCTGGCAGCTCGTATCCTTCAGGACCAGCTTCAGATGTTCATCAACTTCGAAGAGCCGCGCGCGATTCAGGAAACGGTGGAAGCGGCAGAACCTGCCTTCAACCGTAACCTTCTCCGCAAGGTTGACGAGCTTGAACTGTCCGTTCGGTCGGCAAATTGCCTGAAGAACGACAACATCATCTATATCGGCGACCTGGTTCAGAAGACCGAACAGGAAATGCTCCGCACGCCGAATTTCGGGCGGAAATCGCTGAACGAGATCAAGGAAGTCCTGACGACGATGGGGCTCAACCTTGGTATGGAAATCACCGAATGGCCTCCTGAGAACATCGAGGACATGGCGAAGCGTCTGGAAGAGCCCTACTAGGGCACCGGACAGCAAGAGAAGAAGAGGAAAGTACAATGCGCCATCGTATGAGCGGCAGAAAGCTCAATCGAACCAGTTCGCACCGTAAGGCGCTGTTCGGTAATATGGCAGCGGCCCTGATCAAGCACGAGCAGATCAAGACGACGCTGCCTAAGGCAAAAGAACTACGCGGGATCGTTGATCGGCTGATCACGCTCGGCAAGCGGGGCGATCTTCATGCCCGGCGTATCGCGATTTCGCGTCTGCATGGTGACAAACAGCTGGCTGATAAGCTGTTTTCGGCCCTGGCCGAGCGCTATAAGGACCGTCCTGGCGGATACACACGGGTTCTGCGGGCGGGCTTCCGCTACGGAGATTCCGCACCCATGGCGGTTATCGAACTTGTTGACCGTGATCTCGATGCGAAGGGCCTTGATTCAGGACCCGTCGAGATCCGCGAAGACGTTGAAGAGGAAGCAATGGCTTGATGCCTGTCCTGTCGACAGAAAATCGGGGCGGCCTTTGGGCCGCCCTTTTTCGTTTGAACAAGATATCTGCAGAAACGATAAACTGAACAGATGAAGAGCAGCGTTTCCCGACAATTCTGTGTAGCCTTGGTTGCCGCAATGCTGGTTGGTCCCGGTGTTTCGGTAGGCGCGGATGAAAAGCGCGTCCCGGCCTCGCGGGCGGATATCAATCTGTCCTTCGCACCCCTGGTGAAATCCGCAGCCCCGGCTGTGGTCAATATCTATACCCGCCGCGTGGTCCGTTCACGGCGGACGTCGCCGCTATTTAACGATCCTTTCTTCCGGCGGTTTTTCGGCAACCAGTTCCCGCCGGGCAGTCGTCAGAACCAGCGTGTTCAGAATTCCCTCGGTTCCGGGGTGATCGTCAGCGCGGATGGTTTGATTGTGACGAACCATCACGTGATTGATAAAGCCGACGAAATTACCGTTGTTCTGACAGACCGGCGTGAGTTCGAAGCGGAGGTTGTGACACGGGATGACGGAACAGATCTCGCTGTACTCCGGATAAAATCCAACGACGAAAAATTGCCGTTTCTGAAACTGCGGGATTCAGACACGCTTGAGGTCGGAGATCTGGTCCTGGCGATCGGAAACCCCTTTGGTGTGGGGCAGACCGTCACAAGTGGCATCGTCTCGGCACTGGCCCGGACGGCGCGCGGCGTCAGTGATTTTGGATTTTTTATCCAGACGGATGCCGCCATTAACCCGGGTAATTCCGGCGGAGCGCTGATTTCGTTGGATGGTGGACTGATCGGTATCAACACCGCGATCTATTCGCGCGGCGGTGGCTCTAACGGGATCGGGTTTGCGATTCCGTCCAATATGGTCGCAACGGTTATTGGCAGTGCGCTGTCGGGCGGGCAGGTGGTTCGTCCATGGCTTGGCGCCCGTGGGCAGACGGTCGATTCCGATCTGGCGCGTTCACTAGGTCTGTCACGGCCATCGGGAGTGTTGATAAATTCGGTCCATCCAAATGGTCCGGCGGCGAAGGCTGGTGTGAAAGTCGGGGACGTCGTGGTCTCGGTCAACGCCAAGGAAATCGCCGATGCCAATACCCTTAAATTTCGGATCGCGACGCTTAGCGTCGGGACGTCGGCCGCATTTTCTGTGATGCGTCGCGGGCAAGTTGTTGATATTTCGGTGCCGTTACAGGCAGCCCCGGAAATCCCGCAGCGCGACCTGTCGCTTATAAGCGGCAGCAACCCTTATACGGGGGCGGAGGTCGCCAACCTTTCGCCGGCTCTTGCCGAGGAGATCTCGTTCGATACTGATGCGGCCGGTGTGGTCGTGATGCGGGTCAAAAGGGGCTCGCCGGCAGACCGGATAGGCCTGGAGCCGGGCGACATCCTGTTGCGCCTTAACGGCACTGAAATCGTCTCTGTGTCCAAGCTGAGGCAGATGGTCAGGCGGGAATATTCGAACTGGCGTATTGAGATCGTTCGTGGCGGTCGCACGCTTCAACTGGTTATCAGGGGCTAAGGGAATGGCCGTCGGCACAGGCAGTCTGTTCGAGGGCGATGCGCCGCGACCGCTTGCGGATAGCCTGCGGCCGGCATCATTGGAGGAAGTTCTCGGCCAGGATCATCTGCTCGGAGCTGAAGCGCCACTCGGGCGCATGACTCGCGAAGGACGCCTGACATCGATGATCCTCTGGGGCCCGCCGGGAACCGGGAAAACGACGATTGCACGCCTATTGGCGGGCCGAACCGATTTACACTTCGAGCCGTTATCGGCTGTTTTTTCCGGTGTCGCTGATCTCAGGAAGGTTTTCGAACGCGCGAAGGAAAGGCGCGTTGGCGGGCAGGGTACCCTGCTATTCGTGGATGAGATACATCGGTTCAACAGGGCGCAGCAGGACGGTTTCCTGCCCTATGTCGAGGACGGCACCGTAATCCTGGTCGGCGCGACAACGGAAAACCCTTCTTTCGAACTCAACGGCGCACTTTTGTCGCGCAGTCAGGTGTTCGTGCTCAACAGGCTCGGTCATGAAG
>CAJQLI010000046.1 GCA_905479125.1 uncultured Alphaproteobacteria bacterium
ACCGCGATGAATATCGATGCGCTGCTGATTGGAGCGGCCTCGCTGGCGATAATGATTTTCTGGCCTGTGCGACTGCGGACCTATCTGCCGTCGGCGCTGGCGGCGTTGATTGTCGGTACGTTGCTGGGTGTTTTCCTGTTGCCTCTTGCGCCGGTGATCGGCGTTGTGCCGTCCGGCCTGCCGGACCTTCAGATCCCAGTCGTCTCGCTGGATCATCTGCCGCTGATTCTTCAGCCTGCCCTGATCCTGGCGCTGCTCGGGTCCATCGACAGCCTGCTGACATCACTTGTCGCTGATTCGATTACGCGATCGCGTCATAATTCGAACCGCGAACTGATTGGGCAGGGGGTCGGCAACATGGTCGCGGGGCTTATTGGCGGGTTGCCGGGTGCTGGAGCCACAATGCGAACCGTCGTGAACGTTCGTGCCGGTGGGCGGTCGCCTCTATCCGGGGCGTTTCATGCGATCGTGCTGCTGGCCCTGGTGCTGGGACTCGGCCCCGTCGCTGAAGTGATCCCCCATGCGGCGCTTGCCGGAATTCTGATAAAGGTCGGCTGGGATATTATAGATTGGGGCTACCTGAAACATTTCAGACGCGCACCGCGCGATAAACTGCTGGTGATGTTCGTCACGCTGTTCCTGACGGTGTTCGTCGACCTGATCACTGCGGTTGCCGTCGGACTCATCGTTGCCGGGTTTGTGACGGCGCGATGGATGGAAGCGGAGGAACTGAAAGGCGTTACCCAGGTGGCGCTGCCGGGCGGGGAGATCGGCCTGGGTACAGAGGAACAGACGGAACTGCACAAAGCCAACGGCCATGTTGGACTGCTATCCTTGCGAGGCCGCTTTTCCTACGCCTCGGCGCGGGAGCTGGCGCAGGCGGTGCCGCATGCATCACCGCGCTATAAGGTGATGATCTATGATTTCACCGATACAGCGCATGTCGATACCAGTGCGGCGATTTCCATCGCCGAGCTGATTTCGGAAGCGGGCAGAGATGAAGGCAGGTGTTTCGTTACCGGGTTGTCCGACAAGACGGAGGAAACGCTACGTTCGCTCGGTGCGCTGGACGGCCTGCCGGAAGACCATGTCATCAGCAATCGGCTCGATGCGATCCGCCGCGCCGTGGCGCTTGCCCTGGACTGAAGCTGCTTATTTGGCTGCGTCGAGAATATGCTGCGGTGTCGAGGACACGATTTCCGCATATTTGGGCACGAAGGCGCCCTTTTCCAGGTCTTCGATGTATTTGACGAATTCGGGTGCCAGCGCCTGCATTTCGACGAGGATACGCTTGTGTTCCTCGACGCTGGACCATTCGCCGATCAGGTAAAAATGATCCGCGTCCTCGGTGTCCTGCAGCATCACGCCGTCTTTCACCTGATGAGGCGATTTATGCATGGGATTGTCGTCCGAATAATCGAATTCCTCGAATAGTTTGACGAACGCATCACCGCTTCCGGGCTTTACCCGGAAATCGTAGATGTGAAAAAAGTTACCTTTGTTCGCGAGCGGTATCAAAGCCATGAAGCTGGTTCTCCCTAAACCGGAAATACGAGACAGTTATCGATCATCACGCTGTCGAAGACGCATTTGCGCTCCTGAAGCAGCAGACCGTTCGGTGTGCGTTTGAAGATATCGCGGTACTTGCCGACCTGCTGGACCCGGCTGGGTTCTTCGACCAGCGTTTCAATCAGCGTGTAATTGGCGGCCGCGTCGATCAGATCGCCCTCGATCTTCAATGCGCGTGTATTGGTGATCGACAGGTGCAGATAGCGCGGTGCGAACATCTCGGTGTTCAGCAGGGCATAGGCACGGTCTTTCATCATTGCCTTGCCTTCACAATAAATCAGGCCGAGCGGCAGGCCCGATTCCTCGTTGTCGCGGGCGATCACGTGATACAGCGCATCTTCAGTAAAATATTCAACCCAGCTATCGACATCGAACCGGTCGAGCGTGTCGGCATAGGCGTAGTTGAACTCTTCGATTTCCAGCCGGGCATCGCGGAGCGCGGTATTTTTGTCCATGACGGTCGCCATTCCTAAAACCCCATCACGTCGCGATAGTAGCGGTACATGCCGCGGATCGCGCGTTCGGTGATGATCGTATCGGTGGGTTCGTCGTCGTCCCCCAACAGGGCAAGCCCGTCGCGCGGCAGGGACTTGCGCAGTCCGTCCTGCAGGAATTTGAGTGCTTCGTTATCCTCGATGCCGAGGAAGCCTGCCGGGCCGAAGATATTATTCTGGCGCAGCCGGTGGCGGACCATTTCCTCATCGTCCTCTGCACGTCCGAAGACGGTCCAGATCATCATGAATTCATTGGGGCCACGCGGCACGAGCAGGCGGGTGTTCAGGATGTTGGTCTGGCGCAGCGCCGTCAGCGTCGGGAAAATCGTCAGCACAGAGCCCGACCATTTGGAATCGAATTCACGCACAAAGTCGAGCACGCGGGGATCGTTCAGCTCCATCGTCTTTTTGAACGCCTGCATGTTCTCGGCATCTTCGGACGAGACGTCGGGCCGTCCGTCTGGCCGGCGTGACAGCAGCCCGCCATGGCGCCCGTATTTGTCGGTCGGGATGTTGCTTTCGTTCGACGACACGAACAGGCCGAAGGTGGTCAGATACGTGTGCAGCAGGGTTGCGTGATAGGGGTCTTTGAGGTTTTCCTGATAGAGCTTCCAGTTGGCTGGCAGGATATTCCGGTGCACGCCGAGCAGCTTCATTTCACCGCCGTCGAACGTGGCGTCGAATTCCGGGCAGATCACCGGACCGAGATAATCCTCGATTGATTCCATGTCGTCGCACGCGCTGGCGAAGATGACACCGCCGCGGGTGGCGACGTGAAACTTGCGCAGGCCGCGCTCGGCCATGTCGAAATCTTTCGGCATGCCGCCGTGGCCTTTAACACCGCGCCGGAACGGTACCGCCGTCAGGTCGCCCTGAAGGTTGTATGTCCAGTTGTGATAGGGGCAGATGAAGCTGTCGGCGGAACCGCGGTATTCGCGGCAGAATTCAACACCGCGATGGGCGCATCGGTTTTCGAATACATGGACTTCGCCGTCCATGTCGCGGGTCACGACAACCGGCAGCGGGCCGACATAGGACCGGAAATAGTTACCGGGTTCCGGGACCTCGCAATCCAGACCGACATAATTCCAGTGGCGGCCGAGAAAGATTTTCTCCAGTTCGCGGTCGTAGGTGTCCTGGTCGGTATAAATCCAGTCGGGAATCAGCGTCTCGTCTTCGGGCCAGGCACGCGGTTGTCTGCCGTCCGTATCCCGAATGATGCTGTCGCCGTCCATTTTACTCTCCTGCGCCAACATGACGCCGACCAAGTATTAAGGACCGGTTGCGGCGTATCAAGGGGTTTCGTTTGCATATGCGAGATACGTTCGTTCCGCCCGGTACAGGAAAGAAGAATCCGCTAAAAACCGCCGATTGACAGCGTCGAGCGACCTCAACATACTCCGCCTCTTTTTTCGGCCCGGTGACGGGCCGAAAAGATTCCGGGATCGAACGTGAGGAGAAGACCGGTGAGCCAGACTGTAATGCCGTCCTATGGGCGCGCGGACATTGCCTTCGAGACAGGCGATGGGCCCTATCTGTATGCCAGCGATGGCCGAAAATTCCTTGATTTCGGCTCCGGTGTCGCCGTGCTTTCGCTTGGCCATAAACATCCTCATCTGGTCGAGGCGCTGATCGCCCAGGCCGGCAAGGTCTGGCACACGTCGAACCTGTACAATATTCCCGAACAACAACGTCTGGCGGACCGTCTGGTTGCCAATTCCTTCGCGGAAACCGTGTTCTTCTGCAATTCGGGGGCTGAATCCGTCGAAGCGTCGATCAAGTTGATCCGCAAATATCACAGCGCCAACGGCAACCCCGAACGGTATCGGATTATCAGTTTTGCCGGGAGTTTCCATGGCCGGACGCTCGCGACGATTTCTGCCGGCGCAAGCGATGCGCACCGGGCAGGTTTCGGTCCCGCGGTTGACGGTTTCGATCATGTGGCATTCGGCAATATGAACGAGGTTCGCGCAGCAATAACCGGCGAGACCGCCGGCATCATGATCGAGCCGGTTCAGGGCGAAGGCGGTATTCGCCCGGCAGACCCGCGTTTCCTTATGGACCTGCGCGCGTTATGTGACGAAGAAGGCCTGTTGCTGATGTTTGACGAAGTTCAGACCGGCATGGGCCGCACCGGCAAGCTGTGGGCTTATGAATGGTCGGGCGTGAAACCCGATGTCATGTCATCTGCGAAGGGGCTTGGTGGCGGTTTTCCGATTGGCGCATGCCTTGCGACAGCTGAAGCCGCGAAGGGCATCACCGCCGGCACACATGGCAGCACCTTTGGTGGCAACCCGCTGGCAACGGCGGTCGCGAATGCGGTGCTCGATGTCATGCTCGAACCCGGCTTTCTCCCCCATGTGGTCGAGATGAGCAAACTGCTGAATGCAGAGCTGAAAGCCGTGGCCCAACGACACCCGTCGGTGATTGAAGAAGTGCGCGGCGCGGGCCTTTTACTCGGGATGAAATGTGTCGTGCCCAATGCCGAGCTGGCAGCGAAGGCGTTCGAACATGGTTTGCTGACGGTTTTGGCCGGTGACAATGTTATGCGGTTCCTGCCGCCGCTCATTATCGATGAAGCGCATGTCAGTGAAGCGATCGCCATACTTGAAGAATGCTGTGGAGAGCTGGAAGAATGATTTCGACTCCCCGTCATTTTCTCGAACTGAAAGATGTCGCGTCGTCTGAATTACGGCGGATTATCGATATGGGCGCGCTGTTCAAGCGTGGCGAGAAGCTGAATGGTGCCGCGCAGCCGCTGGCCGGACGTGCACTGGCGATGATTTTCGAAAAACCATCCACCCGTACACGCGTGTCATTCGAAATCGCGATGAAACAGCTCGGTGGGTCGGTTGTCGTGCTGACGCCCAACGAAATGCAGATCGGACGCGGTGAGACCATTGCGGATACCGCACGTGTGCTGTCCCGTTATGTCGATGCGATCATGATGCGCACTACCGAGAACGACAAGCTGGCTGAACTGGCTTCCTTTGCAGAGGTGCCTGTGATCAACGGACTGACAGATCATTCTCATCCTTGCCAGTTGATGGCGGATATCATGACATTCGAGGAACATCGCGGCGATATTGGCGGCAGGCGGATCGCCTGGTGCGGCGACGGTAATAATATGACACGGAGCTGGATCGAGGCGGCCGCCCGGTTCGGTTTCGAAATGCGTCTCGCCTGCCCGCCGGAACTGGCGCCGCCGCAGGATGCTATCGACTGGGCGACGGATCAGGGGGCGACGATCGTCTCCACCGCTGACCCGGATGAGGCGGTTGACGGTGCCGATTGCGTTGTGACCGATACTTGGGTGTCGATGGGCGACACAGAGGCCGACAAACGTCACAACCTGTTATCGCCCTACCGCGTCGATCAGCGTCTGATGGATCGCGCGGCAAATGACGCGATATTCATGCATTGCCTGCCCGCCCACCGGGATGAAGAGGTGACGGCGGATGTACTGGACGGACCGCAATCCGTGATTTGGGATGAAGCTGAAAACCGGCTTCATGCGCAGAAGGGGATTCTCGCCTGGTGTCTGTCCTGATACCCAACGGTCTGGTTTCGTGATGGACGGTGATACGGCTTCTCCTCCACTGCCGCCTGCGGCTTCCGACGATCTTGTTCAGCCTTTTCAGGTTGAAAACGGCGCGGCACGCGGTCGCCTGGTCCGGCTCGGCCCGGCCGTGCAGACCGTTATTGACGGGCACCAGTACCCGGAACCCGTCGCTGCGCTGCTGACCCAGGCGATTGCGCTGTCGGTTCTGGTTGCCGGTATTTTCAAGTTCGACGGCGTATTTTCACTCCAGGCGAAGGGGGACGGGCCGGTCAGTCTACTGGTTGCCGATCTCACCAGCGACGGGGCGTTGCGCGGATTTGCGCAGTTCGACCAGGAGGCGCTCGATGCCCTGGGCGACAGTTGGCGTGATGGTCCCGTGCCCCACCTTCTGGGGGGCGGTTACCTCGCATTTACCGTGGACCAGGGGCCGGATACGGAGAGCTATCAGGGTATTGTCGACCTGACGGGGGCGACTCTGGCGGACTGTGCCCATAATTATTTTCGTCAATCCGACCAGTTCGAGGGCGTCGTCAAACTTACGTCCGGGTTCGATGTATCGGGAAACTGGCGGGCGGGTGGTCTGCTGGTGCAGAAAATGCCTCCCGAAGGCCTTGCGCTGCAATCGGGCGATGCCGCGGATGAAGAATTTGAGGAAGCCTGGCGACGGGCAGTTGTTCTGATGAGCAGCAGCCGGGATGAAGAGCTTCTCGACCCGGCACTGCATCCGCATGAATTGTTATTCCGTCTGTTCCACGAAGACGGTGTGCGTGTATTTGATCCCGTACCGCTCGAAATGCGATGCCGCTGTTCGGCCGAGCGCGTGGAGACCATGCTGAAATCGTTTCCCCGGACAGAGATAGAAACGCTGAAAGTCGGCGACGACGTGGTCGTGACCTGCGAGTTCTGCGGTCATGATTATGTTTACGACGATGAAGGTATTGATCAGCTTTACAACAGTTGATGTCGTGGGGAGCAGGGCGCATATACATATGTATTCAGCCTAATCACGGAGAACGCATATGAGCCGCTCCCCCGCCCTTGCCAGTATTCTTGCCGTTGTATTCCTGCTGACAGGCTGTGCGACAGAGGTACAGAAACCCGGTTTTTCCCAAATTTCTTTCGCGCATCTGCAGCCGATCAGTCTGAACGTTGCGCGGATCGAGGTCGAGAACCGGTATGTTTCGCCGGCGACCCGTCCGAACGTGGAACATGAATTTCCGGTAAGTCCGGCGGCGGTGGCGTCTAACTGGGGGCGCGATCGTCTGCGCGCGGTTGGTCAGTCAGGCGTCGCCCGGGTGGTCGTGCGGCGCGCCAGCGTCGTCGAGGTCCCTCTGAAACGTACGACCGGTGTGACCGGCGCGTTCACGCGGGATCAGTCCGAACGTTACGATGCGATCATCGACATGATGGTCGAACTGCGCGATGCCGACGGCAATGTTCGTGTGACGGCGGAATCGACAGCAAAGCGTTCGCGGTCGGTATCAGAAAACGTTTCGTTGATTGAGCGGGAAAAAATCTGGTTCGAGATGACCGAGACGATGATGTCCGACCTCAATACAGCGCTCGAGAACCAGGTACGAATTCACATGAAGGAGTGGATCCGATAAGGAGCATGTTGTCCCCGCTCAGTCCCGCAGATATGCTCATGTTGACGCAAGGCGATATCGAAGCTGAAGAATTTTGAGTTTTCTGAAAGGGACATGACAATGAAGAAGCTTTCTCTGGCGGCAGTTGCCGCAACCGCAGCGCTCTCTCTCGCGGGGACGGCATCGGCGCAGATCGTGGGTGTTGCAACCACCAAGGGCGGCGCGACCGCGCAGGTTTCCAACGCGATCGCAAAGGTCGTATCGCTCAAGAGTGACCTGGAATTGCGCACCCAGGTCATGGGCGGCACGCAGCAATATATTCCTGTCGTCAATGCGGGAGAGATCGCGTTCGGTCTGTCCAATCTACCGCAATATACAATGGCGAAGACCGGTACCGGGCTGTCTGCCGGTAAGAAGTACGACAATCTTCGCATTGCGGCGACAATGATGGTGTTCCGTGTTGGTCCGATTGTCACGCGCAATTCCGGCATCAACAAATTGTCCGATATGCGGGGCAAGCGTGCACCGGCCGGTTTCAAGGCATCGCCGCTGTTCAATTATATAGTCGGCGCTTTTCTCGCCAACGGCAATTTGACCCTCGAGGACACGAAAAAAGTACCGGTCATCGCGCTTCGTCAGCACTGGAGCCTTTTCAAGCAAGGCAAGATCGACATTATCGTCGGGGCGGTCGGCACCGGCGTGCTGAAGGAAATCAACGTGGCGGTCAAAGGCGGTATCAAATACCTGTCGCTGGATGCTTCGGATCCTGCCGTGAAGCGCACAGTTGCCCTGTATCCGGGGTCTTATTTGAAAGAGGTCAAGCCCGCGAAGCCGCTCACCGGCGTACTGGAACCGGTGAACGTTCTGCATTTCGACTATCTTCTCTGGACTCACAAAGACGCGTCGAACGAGACTGTCTACAAGGTTGTGAAAACCATGTACGAGAATGAGAAAGACCTACGGTCTTCGAGCCCGCTGTGGCGTTCGCATTCTTCGAAGCGGATGTCAAAGGATCAGGGCTTTGAAATTCATCCCGGCGCGATGAAATTCTACAAGGAAGTCGGCGCGCGCTAGGGCACGCCCGTCATAGAAATGACGACAGAGAAATCGCGGCCGGCCCTGGGGTCGTGCCGCGATTTTTACGTATGACAGATAATAATCCCTTTGCGCTGCCCCGACCGGTACAACGCAGCCATGAGGTATCAGGCCTGCATGTCGAAGAGGCGGTCCCGCTGGATGACGGCGCCTTCGATTGTCCGGTGCTGATGGTTCATGGTGCCTTTCATGGCTGGTGGGCCTATGCACGATGGTTGACCTGGTTTGCGACGCTCGGTGTGCCTGCCTACGCGCTGTCTGTCCGCAATCATGAAGGCTCGCGCGCGCTCAGTGCGGATGAATACCGCCGGACGGGTATCGAACACTATGTCGAGGATATAGCCGCCGTTCTGGACTGGATCGGCAAACCCGCCATGCTCGTCGGCCATAGTCTGGGCGGGCTGATGGTTCAGAAAGCCGCGGAAGACCGGGATGTTGTTGCAGTTGCCTGTATCGGTTCTGCCAGTCCCGCAGGCGTCGGTCCGACCCGGGATTTTACCTGGGACGAGGACGAATCGCTGATGTTCGACCGCGCGCGGATGCGTGGCGCGATGTTTGAAGAAATCGACGATGCAACGTTTGAATCGATCTACAACAGGCTGGTGCCGGAATCTACCCGGGCGCTGAACCAGTCCGGATTGGCCGGGGTCGATGTCGATCCCGCAAAGATTTCGGCGCCCATGCTGTTCCTCGGAACGGAACATGACGGGATCGGGCTGCATCCTGCCGATAAGCTGGCGGCGTTCTTCAATGCAGAACATATGACGATTCCCGGGACGAGCCATGACGTGCTGCTGGAAGACAGCGGGTTAAGGGTCGCGGCACATATTCTCGGCTGGGCATGCCGGTCGGCGCCGGGTTTTCTGCCGCGGCCAGGTTGAACTGAACGGCGCTGCGCTGATTACGCCTGACGCGCGATGCGTTCCAGGAACCCGAGACATGCATCGAGCTGAGAGACCTCGATAAATTCATCCGGCTGATGTGCCTGGGCGATATCACCCGGCCCGCAGACGATGGCGGGAATGCCCGCATCTGCGAACAGGCTGGCTTCGGTTACAAATGCGACCGTTCCGGTGCTGTTCAGGCCCGTCGCTTCGCGTGCGAAGACTTCCGGGACGGACCCGTCGGGGGCGTCCAGCGGGGGCACGACAAACTCGCAGATGTTTTCGATATAACAGGAAGGATCGGTTGCCTGCATCCGGGGCAGTAATTCGTCTTTCACCCATGCCTCGACGCGGGCGATGATGCGGTCGGGGTCCGACCCGGGTATGGGGCGGAATTCCCAGTTCAAAAGGCATTCCCGGGCGATGATGTTTATGGCGTCCCCGCCGGTGATCTGGCCGACGTTGAACGTTGTATAAGGCGGCTCGAAACGGTCATCGCGCGCCGTTTTGGCAAGTTCGTCGCACAGCCGGTAAAGATAAGATACCAGTGAGGCTGCTGCATCGATGGCGTTGACGCCATCCTGCGGGCGGCTTGAATGGGCTTCGCGGCCGCGCACCGTGGTCGTCATCGCACAGATGCCTTTATGGGCGGTGGCGATCTGCATTCCCGTGGGCTCACCGACGATCACCGCTGCGGGGCGCGGCAGTTCCGACCGGATGGCGTCAATCAGCCGCCCGACGCCCAGACAGCCGATTTCCTCGTCATAGGAAAACGCGTAATGCAGTGGCCGTCGCAGGTCCATTTCGGCGAAGCGGGTTGTCATTGCCAGGGTGCAGGCGATGAAGCCCTTCATGTCCGCGCTACCCCGACCATAGAGCTTGCCGTTTGCTTCTGTGAGCGTGAAGGGGT
>CAJQLI010000047.1 GCA_905479125.1 uncultured Alphaproteobacteria bacterium
GCCATCACGCATATCCGTCTGAATATTTTTCCCGATGGCGGCGTCAGCCGGGTGAGAATTTTCGGACCGTTGGCACAGGAGGACTGACCCTGGACACGCTGGAACTGTTCCCTGCCCCGCTCACAAAGGAAGCCTTTGCACCCTTTGGTGACGTTATCGAGACGGACGGCGCCCAACGCCTGTCGATCAACGAAGGAACCACCGACAGGTTCCACGACCTCGCCGGTGTTGACGTCTCCGCCGACGGCGGCAAACCACTGATTAGTATCTTCAGGGGCCAGCCCCGTCCCCAGCCGATCGCCATTAAAATGGTCGAACGCCATCCGTTGGGATCGCAGGCCTTTATCCCGATGCAAAATCATGACTGGTTTATTGTTGTCGCCGCATCGAATGAAACGCCGCTTGTCAGCGAATTGCGGGCATTCCATGCCTCCGGTCGCCAGGGCATTAATTACCGGCCCGGTGTCTGGCACCACCCGCTACTGGTGCTTAAACCCGACAGTGATTTCCTTGTGGTCGACCGCGGTGGCCCCGGCCAGAATTGCGATGAAGTGTGGTTTGACGGTGAAGGCGCCTGTCTCCACGTCTGATCGTGACCGCCAGACGTTCGCCGGCTAAATCAGGGGCGGAAGCTCAGTGCCCCACTGTCTATCAGGAAATAAACCCCGATCGTCAGGACAACAGCGATCAATGTCGAAATACCGGCTTTCATCCATATACGCGGCCGCATCGGCGCACTCGGAGCATTTCCGACATCTACGTTTTCGCCTGCCTCATGATACGAACGCGCGCCTATTGGCAGGCTCATAAAAAAGACGAGCCACCAAACAACAACAAACACAAGCGCTGCAGAAAACCAGGTCATTCTGTCAAACTCTCACTACGTGAATTTCCGTAACCGGACGCTTGCCAATACTTTCGCGCAACGACCGGCGAACCGCAATACGCGCGGCTTCCGCTATTTCTTCGTCGTCCCGGCGCTTCTTTTTCGGCAATTCGTTCACCGCCAGGATCATCGCATCGATCGCGTCATCCCAGCTGTCGTCTTCGGTATCGTCCAGCACACCTTGCACGGTCAGCTGAGGATCGCCCAGCACCTTTCCGTCGGCATCGACCACGACGGTCGCAACGGCAGCGCCATTCATCCGCAGACGGTTACGCTCGCGCAGGACGGTGCCGCCGATTTTGACCAGCCGGTTACCATCAACGGCAAGCCTGCCGGTCTCGACATGATCCACCGCATCCGCTCCGTTGGCAGACAGGCTTAGCATCGTTCCATTTTCGGCAATTGCCGTCTCGGGGATCTGGCATTCACGTGCAAAACGCTGCTGTTCCTGCAGATGCCGCAATTCGCCATGAACCGGCACCAGCATCTGCGGCCGCAGCCATTGATACATCCGCATCAGTTCACTTCGTCCCGGATGCCCGGACACATGAACGAACCCGTCATGCTCGGTCAGAACCGTCACACCCATTCGGGCCAACTGGTTCTGCACCTTGCCAATCGATAACTCGTTACCCGGAATTTCGCGTGATGAAAATATGACCGTATCGCCGCGCTCGAGCGAAACACTCTGATGCGAACCATCTGCTATTCGCGACAGCGCCGACCGTGGCTCGCCCTGACTGCCTGTCACGCCCATCAGTATCTTTTCAGGCGGGATAAATCGGATTTCGGATTCAGGCACAAACGGCTCTATATCTTCCAGATACCCACACTCACGGCTGATATCGACACTGCGCCACAGGGAGCGCCCAACGAGACTGGGGTTCCGCCCGGTCGCACCCGCCGCATGATTGATCGTCGCCACCCTTGCCACATTGCTGGCAAATGTCGCCACGGCAACACGGCCGGTACACTTCCCGATAATTTCCACCAGGCTCTTGCGCAGTACGGCTTCGGATCCTGCTTCACCGTCAACAAAGACATTGGTTGAATCACAGATCAGCGCCATCACGCCTTCATCGCCAAGTGCCCGAAGAGCATCCTCGTCTGTGGGTTTTCCGACCAGCGGTTCCGGATCCAGCTTCCAGTCGGTTGCGTGAACCACAAGGCCCGCCCCTGTCCGTATCGCCAGGATATTCGCTTCGGGGATTGAATGTGCCGCGGGGACCAGATCGACAGAGAACGGTCCGGCCTTGAATCCGCCAGCGACCGGAACCTCGATCAGGTCCACTTCGCTTACCATCCCGCTATATTCGAGCTTCCGTCTGAGGTGGCCGCAGGCAAAAGGCGTCGCATAGATAGGGCAGCGAATTTTGCGCCACAAATACGGCACCGCACCAAGATGGTCTTCATGGGCATGGGTGATCACCAGCCCGTCGAGCCGGTCCAGATTATCCATGATAAATGCCGGGTCGGGCGTCATCACATCAATGCCCGGTGTCGTGTCGTCACCGAAGGCAATTCCCATATCAACCATAAGCCAGCGGTCGTCATAACCGTACAGGCTCATATTCATGCCGATCTCGCCGGCACCGCCGAGAGGGACGAAAAGCAGTTCCTTAGATGTCATACTTCAGCATTTCGCGCGTGAATGCTGACCAGACCGCGCAGCGTCAGATCGCCGTCCACCGTACCGATAGATTCGGTTGCAGCTTCGAATAGCGGCGCCAGGCCGCCCGTCGCGATGACACGCATTTCTTCTCCAAATTCTTCCCGGATTCGTTTTACGAGGCCTTCGATCAGCCCGACATAGCCCCAGTAAATTCCCGAATGCATCGCTGATTCAGTGCGTTTGCCGATTACGCTCGACGGGCGTTCCACGGAGACCCGCGGCAACATGGCAGCTGCCCGGTGCAACGCCTCGACGGACAGGTTGATGCCCGGCGCGATTGCGCCGCCGACATAGTCACCGTCACGATTGATCACATCAAAAGTCGTCGCTGTCCCGAAATCGACAATGATCAACGGACCACCATATTTTTCATGTGCAGCCACGGCATTTACAAGACGGTCCGCGCCGACGGATTCCGGTGAATCAACAAGGGCACTAATGCCTAATGCGACCCCCGGCTCTCCGACCGTCATCGGATCTACCTGAAAATAATTCCGGCAAAGGCCTTTAAGACTGAACAGTGTATCCGGTACCACAGTCGCGATGATCGCGGCATCGACGTCTGCCGGGTGCAGCTTCGCAAGCGCCATCAACTGCAGCAACCAGACGCCGTATTCGTCTGCGGTGCGACGATAGTCGTTGGCGCGGCGCCATTCACCGCATTGCTTATCCCCCTCATAGAGGGCGAAAACGATATTCGTGTTGCCGGAATCTATGGCAAGAAGCATGAAACTCAATCGGCTCCTGGAAAAAATACGTCGCCCGCGGTGATTATATGGTGTTCACCGCCGGCATCTTCGAGCACCAGCGCCCCGTCCGCATCTAGGCCCATAAAACGACCATCGATACGGCCAGAGCCCGTAGATGCGGCGATGGTATCGCCCATCCCGTGCGATGACGCAAGCCAGACGGCTCGCACCGGCTCGAAACCGTCAGTTATCCAAAGCTCAAACCAGTTGCTGAAATAGCGGCAGATGATCGACAGCAGGGTATCAGGCGTAGGCAAACTGCTAAGGCCCGCCACCTCCGCGAGGCTGGTGGCAGGAAACTGAACAGCACTGTCCGGTGGCGATGCGACGAGATTAACTCCAATCCCGACGGCGTAGCCGCTCTCCCCCGCCTCAATCAGAATACCTGAAACTTTCCGCCCCTCGGCCAGGACATCATTTGGCCATTTCAGGGTAAAATCGGCCCCCTGTGCCACTTCGGATACCGCATCGAGCACGGCAAGCCCGGCAACAAAGGCGAGTTGTCCCGGATTAATTCCGGCTGGCAGCGCAACACAGATCGTCGTGAACAGGTTACCCGGCGGCGAGACCCAAACCCGCCCCTGGCGGCCCCGCCCTGCGGTCTGGCTTGCAGCGAGAAAGACATGTTGGTGCGGTGCGCCGGCCCGTAACGCTTCGGCATTGGTGCCGTCGATTTCTTCAAAGCGTTGAAGGATATATCCGTCAGGCAGCGAGAATGTCCCGGCAGCTTCCGGGCTCATATTATCCTGCTGCTGAGAACAGTACTGCCGCTGCCTTGCTTGCCGCGCCCACGATAGGTGTCGGGAAAACAAAGAACAAAAGCGTAAACAGACCGGATACCGCCATGATCGTTCCGACTTCGCGGCCCGCCGAGCGATCAAACGCTTCGGCCGGTTCGTCGAAATACATGATCTTGATGATCCGCAAATAATAGAATGCACCGATCACGCTGGTCAGGACGCCGATGATCGCGAGCACGTAGAGACCCTCATTCACGGCGGCCATGAACACGTAAAGCTTGCCGAAGAAACCGGCGAGCGGCGGGATACCGGCCATCGAGAACATGAAGATCGCCAATGCCGCGGCCATCATCGGCTGATTACGTGCGAGACCGGCGAGATCGCTGATCCCTTCGACCATCACACCCTGACGACGCATCGAGAGGATGCAGCAGAATGTACCGATATTCATGGCAAGATAGATCGCCATGTACACACCGATGCCGCGGATACCTTCTTCGGAACCTGCAGCCAGGCCTACAAGCGCAAAGCCGATATGACCGATCGAGCTATACGCCATCAGGCGCTTGATGTTTGTCTGCCAGATCGCTGCCAGAGCGCCAAGAAGCATCGACGCGATGGATATAAAGATGATGATCTGCTGCCACTGGTCGAACAATTCACCGAACGGACCGACCATGGTGCGAACCAGAAGCGCAATAGCGGCGATTTTCGGCGCCACTGCAAAGAATGCAGTGACGGGGGTCGGCGCACCTTCATAGACGTCAGGCGTCCACATATGGAACGGCACCGCGGAAACCTTGAATGCAAGGCCCGCAAGCAGGAAGACCAGCCCGACAATCACGCCGACGCCCGGATCCGCATTCGGCCCGGTGAACAGCGTTGCAAGCTTGTCGAACTGCGTTGTCCCGGCAAAGCCGTAAATCATGGAAGCGCCGTAGAGCAGCATGCCCGATGACAGGGCGCCAAGGACGAAATATTTCAGACCGGCTTCGGACGACTTGGTCGAATCACGGCGGAAGGCTGCGATCACATAGAGCGACAGGCTTTGGAGCTCCAGACCGACATACAGGGACATCAGGTCATTGGCGGAGACCATCAACAGCATACCCAGCGTCGCGAAAAGGATGAGCACAGGGTATTCGAAGCGCTGGATACCTTCGCGTTCATTGTAATTCAGCGACATGAGGATAGCGAGCGCCGAGCCCAGAAGGATCAACCATTTCATGAAGACCGAGAACTGGTCGACGATGAACTGACCTTTGAAGGCAACCTGTCCGCTGTCCGACTGACCGGAAATTGCGATCGCCGTAATCAAAATCGCGCCGACGGCAAGCCATGACACGCTGTGCACCGCTTTGTCGCCGCGGAACACGCCGTACATCAGTAATGCCATTCCAAGCACGGCAAGAATCAATTCCGGCAGGATGGTAAAAAGATCGATTGATGTGATCATTCTGCTATTCCCGCCTATTTACCCGGAAGATTGACGGATTGCAGCGCGCTCAAAGCGGTTTTGTGCTGCTCGATAAGATTGGCAATCGACGCGTCCATCACTTCGAGGAACGGTGCCGGCCAGATGCCCATCCACAGGGTTACGATAATAAGGGGCACGAATATCGCGATTTCCCGCGGATTGAGATCAAGAATACTCTTGAGGTCCTCTTTTTCGAGCTTCCCGAAAACGACCCGCCGATAAAGATACAACATGTATGCCGCGCCAAGGATTATGCCGGTCGTTGCCAGTGCCGCAACCCAGGTATTGTCCTGGAAAACCCCGACAAGGATCAAAAATTCACCGACGAATCCGCTGGTACCCGGCATCCCGACAGAAGCAAGCATGAAGACCATGAACACGATCGCATATTTAGGCATGCGCTCGACGAGCCCGCCATACCGGGAAATCTCCCGCGTATGTATCCGGTCGTAAATCACGCCGACACAGAGGAACAGCGCGCCCGAAACAACGCCATGGCTGATCATCTGAACAACCGCCCCCTGCACGCCCTGGAACGTCAGCGAGAAGATTCCCAGCGTCACAAAGCCCATATGTGCAACAGACGAATACGCAATCAGCTTTTTCATGTCCTCCTGCGCCAGGGCAACAAGGGAGGTGTAGATGATCGCTATGATCGACAGGGTGTAAATCAGCGGCGTAAAGAAGTCGGTCGCATAGGGCAGCATCGGCACAGAGAAGCGCAGGAAGCCATAGGCCCCCATCTTCAGCAATACACCCGCCAGAATGACCGAGCCCGCCGTCGGTGCCTCAACGTGGGCATCGGGTAGCCAGGTGTGTACCGGCCACATCGGCACTTTCACTGCAAAACTCGCAAAGAAGGCAAGCCACAGCCATAGTTGCGTCCGCGGATCGAGCATCGTTTTCAGAAGCGTCGGGATATCCGTGGTCTCGGCTTCGAAATAGATCACAAGAATTGCGATCAGCATCAGGACCGAGCCGGTCAGCGTATAAAGGAAGAATTTGAACGCCGCGTAGACGCGCCTACCGCCGCCCCAGATACCGATAATGAGGAACATCGGGATCAGCACGGCTTCGAAGAAGATATAGAACAGGATGAAATCGAGTGCACAGAACATCCCGACCATGAGCGTTTCCAGAACAAGAAACGCGATCATGTATTCCTTTACGCGGTGCTGGATGGATTCCCAGCTCGCCAGGATGCAGATCGGGGTCAGGAAGGTCGACAGGATAACGAAGAACACCGAAATGCCGTCGACGCCCATGTGATAGTTCAGGCCAAAGGACGGAATCCATGCCACTTTTTCGACAAACTGGAAATCAGCCGTTGAATTGTCGAACCCGACCCAAAGGAAGATCGATACGACGAACGTCGCGAGCGACGTCCAAAGCGCGGTTGCCCGTGCATTGCGGGCAACAACCGCCTCGTCACCACGAATAAGCAGGATAGCGAGCGCACCGATCAGCGGCAGGAACGTTGTCAGCGTAAGGATTGGAAAATCTATCATGTCCCTACCCCGCTCTCGTAAACAGATACCAGGTCACGATCCCGGCAACACCGATCAGCATTGCGAAAGCGTAATGGTAGACAAAACCGGACTGCATCCGGGCAACCCTCTCGGCAATGTATCGCGCAGCCGATGCGACACCGTCGGGTCCGAGCCCGTCGATGACCGCGCCGTCGCCGTCTTTCCACAACGCCCGACCCAGCCGCTGGGAGGGCCGCACGAACAGGAAGTCGTACAATTCGTCGAAATACCACTTGTTCAGCAGGAACCGGTAAATTCCCTGGAAACGGTTCGCGACTTTTCCAGGCAGATCCTTGTTCATCATGTAGGCGTAATAAGCCCCGATGATACCGACAACGGCGACAATGATCGGCAACAGCTTCACCCAGCCCGGCACATGGTGCGCCGCGGCGATGGGATCGGTCCCGGGCAGGACATAGATTGAATCCCCCCAGAATGCCTTCATATCATGCCCAACGAAGTATTCGTATCCCAGCCAGCCTGCAAAGATCGCGCCTGCGGCAAGAACCAGCAGCGGGATCAGCATGACCTTGGGTGATTCATGCACATGGGCAAGCGTCTTCTCGTCGGCGCGACTTTCACCGTGGAATGTCATGATGATCAGGCGCCAGGAATAGAAGGCGGTCAGGATCGCCGCGACGATCCCCATCCAGAAGGCATAGATACCGACGCCGCTATGCGCGCCGAAAGCCGCTTCAATGATAATGTCCTTGGAATAATAGCCGGCAAAGAACGGAATACCCGCAAGCGCCAGACTACCGATCCACATCAGCGTGTATGTCACCGGTATCAGCTTCCAGATACCGCCCATCTTCCGCATATCCTGCTCGGACGACATCGCATGGATAACGGAACCCGCCCCCAGGAAAAGAAGCGCTTTGAAGAAGGCGTGCGTGGTCAGATGGAAGATGCCGGCCGAATAAGCCGACACACCGCAGGCAAAGAACATGTACCCGAGCTGGCTGCAGGTCGAATAGGCAATCACGCGTTTGATATCCGTCTGACAGAGCGCCACGGTTGCCGCAAACAAGGCGGTTGTTGCGCCAACGATCGTCACCATCATCAGGGCAGACGGTGCGTGTTCGAACAGGGGCGACAGCCGCGCGACCATGAAGACACCCGCGGTCACCATGGTGGCGGCATGGATAAGCGCGGAGACAGGCGTTGGCCCCTCCATCGCATCCGGTAGCCACGTATGCAGCCCCAATTGCGCCGATTTACCCATCGCACCGATAAACAGCAGAATGCACAGCGTCGTCATTGCGTGCATCTCATAGCCGAGGAAATGGATGGTGGCCTGCGCCTTGTCCGGCGCCGCCGCGAAGATGGTCTCGAAGCTGATCGAATTGAACAGCAAGAATACGCCCATAATCCCGAGCGCAAAGCCGAAGTCGCCCACGCGGTTGACGACAAATGCCTTGATCGCCGCCGAATTCGCTTCTGGTTTATCGTACCAGAAACCAATCAGCAGATAGGAACAGAGACCGACGCCTTCCCAGCCGAAGAACATCTGCAACAGGTTGTCGGCCGTTACCAGCATCAGCATGAAGAACGTGAAGAAGCCGAGATAGGCCATGAAACGCGGAATATGCGGATCGTGGCTCATATAGCCGACCGAATAGACATGAACCATCGATGAGACGACGGTGACGACAAACACCATTACAGCCGTCAGCGTATCGAAGCGCAGGGTCCAGTTGACCTCGAACGTGCCTGAATTGATCCACGAGAACAGCTCGATCGTCCGGGGCGCACCGCCAAGGGCGACCTCCGCCAGGATCACGCAGGCAATTGCGGCCGACGCCAGCATGCACACGCAGGTAACGATCTGTGAACCGCGGTCATGAAGCCAACGGCCACCGAACCCGGCAAGAATAGCGCCGATCAACGGCAGGAATATGGCAAGCGCGTACATCCGGCCCTAGCCCTTCATCAGGTTGATATCTTCAACCGCGATGGAGCCGCGATTTCGGAAGTAAACAACGAGTATTGCAAGACCGATCGCGGCCTCCGCGGCCGCAATGGCCAGCACGAACAAGGCGAATACCTGTCCGGCCAGGTCATTCAGGTGAACGGAGAAAGCCACCAGATTGATATTAACCGCCAACAGGATCAGCTCGACCGACATCAGAATAATGATGACATTCTTCCGGTTCAGGAAAATGCCGAAGATGCCCAACGTGAACAGGATCGCTGCCACGGTCAGGTAATGGGAAAGACCGATTTCCATCATCAGACACCACTCCCCGGCTCAACATGCTTGATCTCGACTGAATCCTCGCGGCTGCGCGAAATCTGCGCGCCGATACGCTGGCGTTTAACGCCCTCACGTGATCTCAGCGTCAGGACAATGGCGCCGATCATCGCGACCAGCAGGATAAGACCGGATACCTGGAACAGATAAACGTAGTCGGTATACAAGATCTGGCCGAGCGCGTTCGTATTCGCGGTTTCGGTCAATAACGGCGTCGGCGATGCGGCGCGATCTGCGGAGTCCGGCGCAACGATCCAACTGCCGAAGATCATCACCAGCTCCGCCAGCAAGACCAGACCGACAAGCGCGCCGATCGGCAGGTACTGCAGGAAACCCTGGCGGAGTTCGACAAAATTGATATCCAGCATCATCACGACGAACAAGAACAGCACGGCCACGGCGCCAACATAGACGATGACCAGAATCATCGCGATGAACTCGGCGCCCATCAGGACAAACAGGCCTGCGGCATTAAAGAACGCCAGGATAAGGAACAACACCGAGTGAACGGGATTCCGGGCGGAGATAACCATAACAGCGGAGGCGACGGTCACCGCGGCAAAGGCGTAAAAAGCAATCGTCTGAATGATCATGCTGCTGCCCTACCGGTACGGTGCGTCCGCGGAAAGGCGCTGCGCAAGATGGCCTTCCCACTGTTCGCCATTCGCAAGGAGCTTGTCCTTGTTGTACATCAGTTCCTCGCGCGTTTCGGTCGCGAATTCAAAATTGGGCCCCTCGACAATCGCATCTACGGGACAGGCTTCTTCACAGAACCCGCAATAGATGCACTTGGTCATGTCGATATCGTATCGGGTCGTCCGCCGACTACCGTCTGAACGGGGTTCGGCCTCGATCGTGATCGCCTGGGCCGGACAAATCGCCTCACACAGCTTGCAGGCAATGCAGCGCTCTTCTCCGTTGGGATAGCGCCGGAGCGCGTGCTCACCACGGAACCGCGGGCTCAAGGGACCTTTCTCGTACGGATAGTTCACGGTCACCTTCGGCTTGAACATGTATCGCAACGTCAGTGCCATGCCGGATACAAGCTCCGTCAACAGCAACGCACGGGAAGATTTTTTGATAAATGACATCTGTTTGCCCTTCCCCTAACCCGCCGCTTTCGGGAGCCAGTCAAACGCGATAAGCGCACCCGCGGTCAGAACGACCCAAAGCAGCGAGAACGGCAGAAATACTTTCCAGCCAAGACGCATCAGCTGATCGTAGCGGTAACGCGGGAACGTCGCGCGCACCCACAGGAACACGAACAGGCAGAGAGCGATCTTGGCCGCAAACCAGATAATACCCGGCACCAGATTAAACGGCGCAATGTCGATCGGCGGCAGCCAGCCCCCCATGAACAGGATAACGGTCATCCCGCTCATCAGGATCATGTTTGCGTATTCCCCGAGGAAGAACAGCGCAAAAGTCATCGCCGAGTATTCGACGTTATAGCCGGATACGAGCTCGGCTTCCGCTTCAGGCAGATCGAACGGATGCCGGTTCGTTTCCGCCAGGGCCGAGATAAAGAAAATGATGAACATCGGGAACAATGGCAGCCAGTACCAGCTCCAGAACCCGCCGCCCTGCTGTGCCATCACGACATCGGTAAGGTTCAGCGAACCGACGCACATCAGCACCGTGATGATCACGAAACCGATGGCAACTTCGTAGGAAACCATCTGGGCGGCTGAACGCAACGCACCAAGGAAGGCGTATTTGGAGTTGCTCGCCCAGCCGGCCATGATGATGCCGTAGACACCGAGCGAAGAAATCGCAAACAGATACAGAATGCCGACATTGATATCGGCCAGAACCCAGCCGGAATCGAACGGGATCACAGCCCAGGCGATCAGGCTCAGAATGAATGTCAGCATCGGTGCGAGGATGAAAACCACCCGGTTCGCACCTGACGGAATAATCGTTTCCTTGATCAGCAGCTTCAGGCCATCGGCCATCGGTTGCAGCAAACCGAACGGCCCGACAACGTTCGGTCCCTTCCGCAACTGCATCGCGGCGATCACCTTACGCTCTGCGAGCGTCAGATAGGCAACCGCACCCAGCAGCGGCATGATAATCAGCACGACATACCCGGCGATTTCCAGGCCGGGCAGGAGATATATGTTCCAGAAATCAGCCATCGGTGCCCGTCTTCTCCCCGGTTTCGACAAACGCTTCCGTGCAGGCAGCCATTGTCGCCGAAGCGCGGCTAATCGGATCGGTCATATAGAAATTGGTGATCGGTGATGCGAAAGGCCCGCCGTCCAATGAACCGGCCTGACCGAAATCAGCCCAGGCGGACGGCGTAACGACCTCGAGCTGGTCGAGTAACGGCGCGATCTCGACCATCCGCGCGCGAACCTGTGCGAGATTGTTATAAGGCAGTGTCTTGCCGAGCACCTCGGACAATGCCCGAAGGATGGCCCAGTCTTCCCGCGCATCACCCGGCGGGAATGTCGCCCGACGACCACGCTGAACGCGGCCCTCGGTATTGACGTAAGTACCTTCCTTTTCCGTATAGGCAGCACCCGGCAGAACGATATCCGCAATATGTGCGCCGGCATCGCCATGATGGCCCTGATAGATGACAAAGGCATTTGCCAGTTTCGCCGTATCGATTTCATCGGCGGCCAAAAGATAAACGACTTCGATATCGCCTGATGCGGCGCCGTCGAGAATACCGGCAACGTCCTTGCCGCCCTCGCCCGGGACCAGTCCGAGATCAAGCCCGGCAACCCGCCCGGCGGCGGTGTGCAGCACGTTAAAGCCATTCCAGTCTTCGGCGATCATACCGGTCGTGTCCGCAATCTTGCGGGCAGCCGCAAGAACCGCGACACCGTCGGCATGGGTCAACGCGCCCTGCCCGACAATGATCATCGGGCGTTCGGCGGATTTCAGGATCTCGCAGAAAGAATGCGTGCCATCGGCAATCTCTTTAAGGGTTTGCGGCCCGGCACCGAGATGCTCGTAGCGATAGGTCAGATCGACTGCTTCACCGACCATACCGACCTTAAAGCCGCCCTCCACCATACGCTTGCGCAGACGCGCATTGATAATCGGCGCTTCCAGACGTGGATTAGACCCCACGATCAGGCAGGCATCGGCGTCTTCAATCCCGGCAATTGTCGTGTTGAACGTGTAACCGGCACGTGCCCCGGCCGTGAGCTTCGCACCGTCCTGACGGCAATCGATATTATTCGATCCTAGGGCCGTCATCAGGTCCTTGAGCGCAGTCATCGCTTCGGCGTCGCACATGTCGCCGGCAATTGCGCCGATTTTCGAGCCGTCGAGGCCCCGCACCTTGCCGCCGATGGCGTCAAAGGCATCATGCCAGGAAGCAGCCTGCAGCTTGCCGTCGACCTTCATGTAGGGTTTGTCGAGACGCTGGCGCGCGAGCCCATCACAGGCATAGCGGGTCTTGTCCGAAATCCATTCTTCGTTGACGTCTTCGTTCAGCATCGGCAGCACGCGCATAACCTCGCGGCCGCGACTGTCGACCCGTATATTGCTGCCGACCGCGTCCATCACGTCAACGGATTCAGTCTTGGTCAGCTCCCACGGGCGGGCTTCAAAAGCGTAAGGTTTGGATGTCAGAGCGCCGACCGGGCAAAGATCGATGATATTCGCAGACAGTTCGGACGAAATGGCCTGTTCGACATAAGTGCCGACTTCCATGTTTTCGCCCCGGCCCGTCGCGCCCAGCACTTCCACGCCAGCCACTTCAGTCGAGAAACGGATACAACGCGTGCAGTGAATGCAGCGTGTCATGTGGGTTTCAACGAGCGGCCCGAGATTTTTGTCGGTGACCGAGCGTTTGTTTTCCTTGAAACGCGAATGGTCGAACCCGTAGGCCATCGCCTGGTCCTGAAGATCGCACTCGCCGCCCTGATCGCAGATCGGGCAGTCCAGCGGATGATTGATCAGCAGGAATTCCATTACACCGTTACGGGCATTCTTGACCGTCTCGGTATTGGTCTTAATGACCATGCCGTCGCCGACGGGCATCGAACAGGAAGCGATCGGTTTCGGCGCACGCTCCATTTCCACGAGACACATGCGGCAGTTTCCGGCAATCGAAAGCCGCTCGTGGTAGCAGAAACGGGGGATTTCAACGCCGGCCTGTTCGCAGGCCTGGAGGACCGTTATGCCGTCCTCGACCTCGATCTCGGTCCCGTCAATTGTCATCTTTGCCATGAGTACCGGTCCCTCCTCAGGCCGCGCTGCGTGAGCGGTTTGAGGTGATCCGGTCTTCGACTTCGTCCCGGAAATGTCGCATCAGCCCCTGGATCGGCCACGCTGCGGCGTCGCCGAGGGCGCAGATCGTATGGCCTTCAATCTCTTTGGACACGTCGAGCAGCATATCGATTTCTTCGATTTCGGCGTCACCCTTCACAAGGCGCTCCATCACGCGCCACATCCAACCGGTACCTTCGCGGCATGGCGTACACTGCCCGCAGCTTTCATGCTTGTAGAACTTGGCCAATCGCGCGATTGCGGCGATGACGTCGGTAGACTGGTCCATCACAATGATGCCCGCCGTCCCGAGGCCTGATTTCACTTCCTTGAGTGAATCAAAATCCATCAGCACCGTATCGCAGATCGATTTCGGCAAAAGCGGTACCGAAGACCCGCCCGGGATAATCGCCTTCAGATTATCCCAACCACCGCGCACGCCCCCGGCATGCTTTTCGATAAGCTCCTTCAGCGGGATGCTCATCTCTTCTTCGACATTGCAGGGATTGTTCACGTGGCCGGAAATGCAGAATACCTTGGTGCCGGTGTTGTTTTCGCGCCCGAACCCGGAAAACCATGACGCGCCCCGGCGGCAGATCGTCGGCGCAACGGCGATGGTCTCAACATTGTTAATCGTCGTCGGGCTGCCATACAGACCCGTATTCGCGGGGAACGGCGGTTTGATCCGCGGCTGCCCTTTCTTGCCTTCGAGGCTTTCCAGAAGCGCCGTTTCTTCACCGCAGATATACGCGCCGGCGCCCCGGTGAACGTAGATGTCGAAATCATATCCCGAACCGCAGGCATTCTTGCCGATCAGGCCCGCATCATAAGCTTGCTCAACCGCGGCATCGAGAATGCCCGCTTCATAATGGAATTCACCGCGCACGTAGATATATGCGGCCATAGCGCCCATCGCAAAACCGGCGATCAGACAGCCTTCAACCAGCTTGTGCGGGTCGTGGCGCATGATCTCCCGATCCTTGCAGGTGCCCGGCTCGGATTCATCCGCGTTGACGACCAGATAGGCCGGACGCCCGGTATCTTCTTTCGGCATGAACGACCATTTGAGGCCGGCCGGAAAACCCGCCCCGCCACGTCCGCGCAGCCCGGATTCTTTCATCTCGTCGATGATCCAGTCGCGGCCCTTGGAGAGAATCTCCTTGGTCCCGTCCCAGTCTCCACGCGTTTTTGCCGCATCGAGGCTCCAGTCGTGGAGGCCATAGAGATTGGTGAAAATACGATCCTTATCGCTCAGCATCGCGATTACTCCCCCGCCCCGGTCAAGGTGGTCGGTCCACCGGCGGGCGCAGATTTCTGACGGTCTGTCATAGGTCCAGGTTCCGGGCGTTCGCCCTTGCGGAAAGCCTGGATAAGCTTGCGGGCACTATCCGGATCGACGTCTTCGTAATAATCGTCATCGATCCAGACCACCGGCGCGTTGACACAAGCGCCGAGGCATTCAAATTCACCGAGCGAAAAGACCCCATCGGGCGATGTTTCCCCGACCTTGCAGCCCATTTCGTCTTCGCAGGCCGAGACAATATCGGCACTGCCGCGCAACCAGCATGGCGTTGTCGTGCAGACACGGAGCTCATGCTTTCCACGCGGCGTATCGTGATACATCTCGTAAAACGAGACGACTTCGTAGACGCGGATCGGCGCCATATCCAGCATTTCGGCGATATAATCCATTGCCGCGCGCGGCAACCAGCCGTCGCACTGGCGCTGTGCGATATCCAGCAGCGGCAATACCGCGCTGGCCTGACGTCCTTCCGGGTATTTCGCGATGTGTTTGTCAGCGAGCGCCTGGTTGTCTGCATCAAACGCAAATGTTGCCGGTTGTTCGGTCATCGATCGATCTCCCCGAACACGATATCCATGGATCCGACGATGGCGACCATGTCAGCCAGCATATGGCCTTTTGACAGGAAGTCCGTCGCCTGAAGGAACGCAAAGCCCGGGGCGCGGATCTTGCAGCGATACGGCTTGTTCGTGCCGTCGGCGACGACGTAGACGCCGAACTCGCCCTTCGGCGCTTCGACCGCCGTGTAAGTCTCGCCCTCGGGAACGCGATATCCCTCGGTATAAAGCTTGAAGTGATGGATCAGCGCTTCCATCGACTGTTTCATCTCCCCGCGAAGCGGCGGCGCAATCTTGTTGTCCTGGGTCCGCACGGGCCCGGCCGGCATTTCCTCAACGCATTGCATGATAATCCGCAGTGACTGGCGCATTTCCTCAACGCGCACGAGGTACCTGTCGAAACAGTCCCCTGTCTTGCCGACGGGAATATCGAAATCCATACGTCCGTAAACGTCATAGGGCTGGGATTTACGCAAATCCCAAGGCACGCCGCTGCCACGCAGCATCGGACCGGAGAATCCCCAGTCGAGCGCGTCGTCCTTGGTGACAATGCCGACATCGACCGTACGCTGGCGGAAAATCCGGTTTTCGGTCAGCAGGGATTCTACATCGTCGATGATCTTCGGGAATTCATCGCAGAACTTCACGATATCTTCGAGAAGACCTGCCGGCAGATCGCGGTGAACGCCACCGGGGCGGAAATACGCGGCATGAAGCCGGGCGCCCGAAACACGTTCATAGAATTCCATCAGCTTTTCGCGTTCTTCGAAGCCCCAGAGCAACGGCGTCATAGCACCAACATCAAGGGCGAAGGCGCTGATATTCATAATGTGGTTCAGGATGCGGGTGATCTCGCTGAACATCACGCGGATATATTGACCCCGGATCGGTACATCGATGCCCGCCAGTTTCTCCACTGCAAGTGCAAACGCGTGCTCCTGGCACATGGGAGAGACGTAATCGAGACGATCGAAATAAGGCACTGCCTGCAGGTAGGTCTTGTACTCGATCAGCTTTTCGGTGCCGCGATGCAGCAGCCCGATATGCGGGTCGCAACGCTCGACGATCTCACCGTCCATTTCGACAACCAGACGAAGCACGCCATGCGCCGCAGGATGCTGCGGCCCGAAGTTCATCGTAAGGTTTTTAATATCGGTTTCGGCCATCAGTCGGCTTTCTCAGCGCTGTCTTCGGCCTTCTCATCACCGGGGAGGATATATTTCGCCCCTTCCCACGGGCTCATGAAGTCGAAGCTCCGGAAATCCTGGGTCAACTTGACCGGCTCATACACAACGCGCTTCTGCTCGTCGTCGTAACGCACCTCGACATACCCGGTCAGCGGGAAGTCTTTCCGCAGCGGGTGTCCCTCGAAACCGTAATCGGTCAGCATCCGCCGAAGATCCGGGTGATCGGTGAAGAAAATACCGAACATGTCCCACACTTCGCGTTCAAACCATCCGGCGCTGCTGAACAGCTGAACCATGGAGGGGACCGGCGCCTGTTCATCGGCCGGCACTTTTATCCGGATGCGCTGGTTATGGGACAGGCTGAGGAGATTGTAGACAACCTCGAAACGCTCTTCGCGCGCCGGGTAATCAGCCGCGGTTACGTCAATCAGCACCTTGAAAAGACAGTTCGCGTCGTCCCGCACGAGCTTCATAAGCCGGAGCAGGCTTTCGCGAGAGGTCGTCACCATCAATTCGCCGAGTGAAATTTCCCACGACGTAACATGTTCGCCGGCTTTGCTGGCGATGTATTCACCGAGATCGTTTAGGGCGTCGTTCATATCGCGTTCTGTCTACCGGTCTAGCGCGCTATCGTGCTGGTACGGCGGATTTTCTTCTGTAGTTGCAGAATACCGTACAGAAGTGCTTCCGCCGTCGGCGGGCACCCCGGCACATAAACATCAACCGGGACGATGCGGTCGCAGCCCCGG
>CAJQLI010000048.1 GCA_905479125.1 uncultured Alphaproteobacteria bacterium
CTCAACGGCACACCGTCCCTCGTTATCGGCGACACACTATTGCGCGGTGGCCGCGACCTGGACTCGCTTCGCGCCATCGTCGCGGAAGCACGGGCAAAAAAGAAATAACCTCCGGCAATAAATCAGACTACTAATCCGGCTGCTTCGATGGTTGCGCGGAATCGAACGCTTCCAGCTTCATGCAGGCATCGAAAATGCGCGTGATCGTCGGATAGCGGGTCATATCGCATTCATATCGCTGGGCGTTGAATACCTGGGGGACGATACAGATATCAACCAGGCCCGGCGTATCACCATGGGCGAACGTGCCGGTTGCGGTGTCATTCGCCAGAAGCGCTTCGAGCGCGTTGAAACCTTCATAAATCCAGTGCTGATACCAGGTGACATTCACGGCATCCTTGTCCGCCCCCATCTCATTGGCCAGAAATTTGAGAATGGCGAGATTATTCAGCGGATGAATATCGCAGGCGATAATATCGGCAAGACCACGGACACGCGCCCGAGCGACCGGATCAGATGGCAGGAATGCCGGGCCGGGTTGCGTTTCGTCAAGATACTCGAGGATCGCCATGGACTGGATCAGCTTGTGGTCGCCATCGATCAGCGTCGGCACCCGCCCCTGCGGATTAACGCTGGTATAGTCGGTCTCGAACTGGTCCCCATCGGGCAGACTGATATTGATATGCTCCCACGCAATCCCTTTTAGATTGAGCGCGATCCGCACCCGGAACGCCGCGGACGAGCGTGAAAAACCATAAAGCTTCATGTCAGTTCCCCTGAAAATAGATCCGGAGTTTACGGTCTTGCCGGTGCCCGATCCAGCTATTCGATCTGACTGAACAGAAGTTTTAGATATAGTACTCGCTCAACGGCGGAAAACCGTTGAAACCGACCGATGCATAGGTCGCCGTATAGGCGCCGGTGCTCTGGATTTCGATCTTGTCACCATCCGTCAGCGCGAGCGGGAGCGTGTAGCCCGCGGCATCATACATCACGTCAACTTCATCGCAGGTCGGCCCGGCCAGAACGACCGGCCCGACGGGACCGCCGTCATGAGGTGTTGTAATACGGTATTGAATTGCTTCCTCGAACGTTTCCGGCAGCCCCCCGAACTTACCGACATCCAGGAAAACCCAGCGCCGATCCGGTTCACGTGATTTCTCGGCCACCAGCACAACCTCTGTCTGCAATATTCCGGCATCCCCCGCGATACTGCGCCCCGGCTCCGCAATGATCCGCGGTGGCTTGTTTCCGAAATGCTTGACGATCGATGCCCGGATCACTTCGCCGTAATTTTCCACCGGCTCTATATCCTGGCGGTATTTCGCCGGGAACCCGCCCCCCATATTCAGGAGCTCCAGCTCGATACCGCGCGCGCCCAGTTCAGAGAAAACCATGGCCGCGCGTTCGATTGCGACGTCCCATTGTGCGAGATTGCGCTGCTGCGAGCCGACATGAAACGAGACCCCCGCCGGGTGAAGCCCGTCTTCGGCAGCCTGGGTCAGCAGTTCTATCGCTAGATCGGGTTCGCAGCCGAACTTGCGCGATAACGGCCAGTCCGCACCCGCTCCATCCATAAATATCCGGCAAAACACGCTGGCGCCCGGCGCATTTTTTTTAAGCTTCGCCAGTTCGGCGCGGCTATCGAAGGCAAAGAGCCTGATGCCATGATTAAATGCCCTGGCAATATCCCGCGCTTTCTTGATCGTATTGCCATAGGCGATCCGGTCCGGCGATGCACCGATATCGAGGCAGGTTTCAATTTCATAGATGCTCGCTGTATCGAAATACGCCCCAAGCGGCAGCAGCGTTGTCAGAACTTCCTTGGCCGGGTTCGCTTTAACGGCATAGAAAATATCGGCCTGCGGCAGTACACGCGCCAGATCGGTATAATTCCGGGCTACTACATCCAGATCAACGACAAGACACGGCGTATCGGGCCGTCGTTCTTCAAGAAATTTTCTGATTTTATCCGTCATGGCTGGCGGGTTTTAGGCCCACTAGGCAGACAACGCAAAGGGTATTTTCGGGCTCAGAGACCGCCCTGAAGGACCAGAAGTCCGTACATCGCACCAGCCGCCATTGCCGTGATCATTATCATGATCATGATCAGCCGAACCGGACTTGCCTTCTTCTTTCGTTTCCGCTTTTGCGCCGTTTTTCTGCGCTGAACCGGATCGGTCTTGCGCTTTTTAAGCGCCTGTCCCTTGTTTATCCGGTTTTCCTTGGATTTACGAAGTTGCGCCGCATTCGCTTCCGCAATCTTGCTTCCGCGGTAAATGGTGCGGGTTTTCGTCTCTCTTGTAGACTCGAGGTAGATTTCCTCTACGACGCGAATACCCGTATAACGACCACTGCTGTCCATACGCTGGGCTTCGAACATCGCAAGATCACGATCGTCAAAGACGGAATCGATCTTCCACTTACCACTCTGGTAGGTATGGATTTCAAAAGCTTTCATATCAGACATAATGGTCTCCGGTTTCCCTCTCCGCCCTAGTCAGACGGCACCTCGCGGCAGTTCGCCGCTCCGAGAAGACCTGAAACGGATGACCCGTCGTCACTCATCGGCAGGATGATGCTGCGATAGAGGACCTTCATTCCGTCATACTTGATGAATTCGCCGCCACGCGATATCGGCACGCCGCGATCCAGAATTTCATGATAATAAGAGGCTGCGTGCTCAATCAGTGATGCGGCGGGCACATCGGTCAGCGCGCAGTCACGGACCGTCTGGGGTAGATAATTCTGAAACTCACTGCCGACCGTGCGGACAATCGGATTATCTTCATGGCCAACGATATCGAGAACAAAGCTGTAATCCCAGATTTCAGCCATTCGCGTGGGATCGACCTGGGTGAAAGACGGGTAAGCTGCGTCGCCACACCACTCGCGCCAGTATGAAAGAAGCCGGAGCACCATCCGGCGCTCCATACCCTGCGGCGCCTCGGTGGGCGGTGACGATGTACTTTGCGTGTCCATGCGTCTGATAGTGCAATCTTGAGGTTAATTTCCCGTAAAATTGTGGATAACTCGACATAACCCCGACCTAACCGCGACGGGCGGCAACGTGGCAACCAGTTCGTCCGACGAATCGATGGCCCCGACACCGCTGAATTCAGGGCTTTCGCGACCATTGCTCAAACGATTCGTGATAGGGTATGCCTAAGCATAGGCTGCGTAAAAACAGAGAAAACGATTGTCTGACACCGTCCGCATACTGGTCCTGAATGGCCCGAACCTGAATATGCTCGGGGTACGGGAACCGGACATCTACGGTAAAGAAACCCTGGATGATATCCGGAATGACTGCGACGCCCATGCAGCCACGGCGGGGGTCTCGCTGGATTTCCGTCAGAGCAACAGCGAAGCTGACCTGATCGACTGGATCCAACAGGCCCGCGACACCGCAGACGGGATCATTATCAATCCGGCAGCATTCACCCACACGTCAGTCGCCATTCTGGACGCACTGGTGCTGACCGAACTGCCGGTCGTCGAAATCCATATATCAAACATCTTCCGCCGGGAAAGTTTTCGGCAGCACTCCTACGTATCCGCAGGCGCAACCGGGATAATTTCCGGTTTTGGCGCGCACGGATATCTTTTGGCAATTGATGCAATGGTCCGACTGACCGCATCCAAGAAGGACGCCTGATGGCTAACAAATTTGACGTAGACCCGGACCTTGTCCGCAAACTGGCTGAATTGCTCGACGACACCGGCCTGAGCGAGATCGAGTATGAAAGTACCGGTCGCCGGATACGCGTTGCCCGCCAGATCGGCGGAGCAGCAATGGTATCCGCCGGTCCTGCACCGTCAGCAAATGCCGGATCCCAGACAACGGCCACCGATGCCGCAGATGCTCCTGCGGCGCGCAAGGGCACACCAATCCTGTCCCCGATGGTCGGTACGGTATTTGCATCACCGGAGCCCGGGGCTGCACCGTTCATCAGTGTCGGAGACACCATAACCGAAGGCCAGACCGTTATGCTGATCGAAGCCATGAAGACCTATAACCCGGTCCGTGCGACGAAAAGCGGCAAGGTGACACAGATTCTCGTCGGAGATTCGACCCCGGTCGAATTCGGCGAAGAACTCCTTCTGGTCGAATAGCGCCCCCTCGGGCCCGGACCGGCACAGAAAATGTTCAAAAAAGTTCTTATCGCAAATCGCGGCGAAATCGCCCTTCGCATCCATCGCGCATGCAAGGAAATGGGCATCTCCACGGTTGCCGTCCATTCAACCGCTGATGCCAACGCCATGCATGTCCGCCTCGCTGACGAAAGCGTCTGCCTGGGCCCGCCCGATGCCAAGCAGAGCTATCTGAATATCCCGGCCATTGTGTCGGCGGCCACGATTACCGGCGCGGATGCAGTGCATCCGGGCTATGGCTTTCTATCGGAAGAAGCCAGCTTCGCATCCATCCTGGAAGAACACGGTTTCACGTTTATCGGGCCGAGCGCCGAACATATCGCGCTGATGGGCGACAAGGTCGCTGCAAAACAGGCGGTCGAGGAAAACGGCGTACCCGTTGTTCCCGGCTCAGCCGGCGCCATCAAGTCTGCAAGCGAGGCGCGCAGCACCGCAGATGAGATCGGTTACCCGGTCCTCATCAAGGCAGCAGGCGGCGGCGGTGGCCGCGGCATGCAGATTGTCCGCAGCGCCGATGAGGTCGAAACCGCCTATACGATGGCACGCACCGAAGCCAAGGCGAGCTTTCGCAACGACACTGTCTACATGGAGAAATTTCTCGAAAAGCCCCGCCATATCGAGGTTCAGGTCTTTGCCGACGGACAGGGCGGCGCAGTTCATCTGGGTGAGCGCGACTGCTCGCTCCAACGGCGCCATCAGAAAGTACTCGAGGAAGCCCGCTCTCCTGCCCTCAACGACGAGCAGCGCGAGAAGATCGGCAAGATCGCCGCGGATGCCGTGCGTCGGATCGGCTACGCGAATGCCGGCACGATCGAGTTCCTGTTCGAAGACGGCGAATTCTATTTCATCGAGATGAACACCCGCCTGCAGGTCGAACACCCGGTGACCGAGATGATCACGGGCATCGACATGGTGCGCGAGCAGATCCGCGTCGCAGCGGGCTCCCCGCTGTCTTTCAAGCAGGAAGACATCACGTTTCACGGGCATGCGATCGAATGCCGGATCACGGCGGAACATCCTGAGACATTCATTCCCTCACCGGGGCTGGTGACGGATTACCATCCGCCGGGCGGCCTGTCGGTCCGTGTGGATTCAGGGCTTTACGCGGGGTATTCCATCCCGCCCTATTACGACAGCCTTGTCGCCAAACTGATCGTGCATGGCCGGGACCGGACCGAATGTCTGATGCGGCTTCGGCGTTCCCTGGAAGAATATGTGATCGGCGGCATCGAGACGACGATTCCGCTTCACGCAAAAATTATTGAAAATTCCGATTTCATAAACGGCGATTATGATATCCATTGGCTGGAACGCTTCGTTGCGGGAGAAACCTCCAGCGACTGACGGAGCGCCTGAACGACCGGTGTACCCTGCGGCCGATGACCAAGCTGACGCCTGAAATACTGTTGCGCGCCTATGCGGTCGGCCTGTTTCCCATGGCTGAGCGCCGCGACGACCCGACCCTTTTCTGGATAGACCCCGAAAAGCGCGGGATACTGCCGCTGGACGGCTTCCACGTATCCCGGCGGCTTCGCCGGACCGTCCGCAGCGGGCGGTACGAAGTCCGCTGCAATACGGCCTTTGACGATGTCGTCCGCGCCTGCGCGGCCCCCGGCCCGAACCGCGAAGATACCTGGATCAATGACGAGATACTCTCCCTCTATGGTGACCTGCACGCGCTTGGCCGGGCCCATTGCGTTGAAACATGGCTGGACGGCGAACTGGTCGGCGGCCTGTACGGCGTGTCTCTGGGGGCGGCATTTTTCGGCGAAAGCATGTTCAGCCTGGCCCGCGATGCCAGCAAGGTTGCCCTCGTTCACCTGGTCGCCCGGCTTGTAAAAGGCGGCTACAAATTACTGGATACCCAGTTTGTTACCGATCACCTGACGCAGTTCGGCGTGGTGGAACTGCCGCGTGCGGGATATCGCGAATTATTGTCAGAAGCGCTGGATGACACAGCCACGTTCGAGCCGGACCTGCCTCAGCCGGAACTGGATGCCTTCCTGCAATCGGTCACCCAGACGTCATAGACAGGGTGCTCCATCGACGAGACCGCCGGTGAAGAGGCGAACATCCAGCCCGCGAACAGATCGATCGAGCGTTCGCCGGAACGCCGTTCGCGAATTTCCAGATAGGCAGTTGATTCCGGGGTTTCCTCCGGCGGCCGCTTGCTGCAGCGTTTAACGGTGATATCCAGTGTACCGAAGCGCACGACCTGATCGATCGGCGCTTCGATCGTCGTCACGCGGGCGGTGATCTTGTTCAGCCCCTGCAGAACGGCAATCTGCTGTGCCACCACCGATCCCGGAAGAAACGTCAGGCCGGCAAGGGCGCACATAACGAGGCAAATAGGTTTCAAGGTAATTCCAACATCCGCTGAACACCCCAACACTTATCCGGGGCTCATTTTCGGGCCAGGGTAACTACTTCTTTTCGTCCTTGTTGGTCTGGCTGAAGATCATCTGACCAACCAGCCCCATCAGGTCGACCGACCCCTGCGTTGTCAATATCTCACCGCCAGGCGACAGCATATCGTCCGAACCGCCGGGCGAGAGAGCAAGAAACTTGTCACCCAGCAACCCGTCGGAAGAAACCGCAATCGATGTATCATCCGGCACCTTTACCTCGGTGCTGATATTCATCTTCACGACAGCAAAATAAGTTTTCGGATCGAGCACCGACGACGTCACAGTGCCGATCTTGATGCCGCTCATCCGAACGTCGGACCCGGCGCGGACGCCGTCAATCCGGTCGAATTTCGCACGGATTTCATAGCCTTCAACGGTTCCGATCTCTGCCTTGCTATAGGCGAAGAAGATAAAGAACCCCGCGACCGCGAGAACCACCGCCCCCATCACTGTCTCAATAAGGTTTTTACGCATCGGCTTGTGTATCCCAGTTCCTGGCCAAGGTTATTTCGCTATCGTCCAACAGTCTGCCGTCAGCGATCAGGAAGGCTGCCAGGGTTCGTAATCGCCTGTTGCGGCATCGCGCTCACCGCCTTTGAGAACGTGGCCCGGCGGGCGGTAGGCGCCCGGTGTGCCCGTCATATTAGCGACATGCTCGGTCTGCCAGTCCCACTTCTTTGCGGAATCATCCGTCGGTACGGCATCGGTCGTATGATGCAGCCACGAATGCCATGCAGGCGGCACACGGGATGCTTCTACCTTGCCGTCGTAGACGACCCAGCGGCGCTCCCGCGCACCCTGCGCGGTGCGCTTGCCCCGGAAATACCGGTTACCCTGGGAATCCGATCCCACGGGTGCGCCGTTCAACATCGTGAAAAGTTTTGTACCAATGCTCATCTCTGCCTCTTTCCCGGTCTCCTGCCCGCCCCTGAAAACAAGGGTCGTGCACGGGTTAAGCTTTCTGTGTCGGACTATCTCAAACCGCTCGTCCGCCGTCCAGTAT
>CAJQLI010000049.1 GCA_905479125.1 uncultured Alphaproteobacteria bacterium
TCATGTTTTCGCATATCTGTTACCGGTGTTGGGACCCACACGCGCCTGCGGGGACGGGCGTGACTTGTATATGCCTGCAGCGCCTGAATAAAACTGGCGGGCGATGAGGACAAACATTTGACCTTCCAAGCGTTGTTGTTGGTTGCCCTGGGCTTGTCTATGGATGCGTTCGGAGCTTCGGTAAGCCGAGGTGCCGCCCTTTCCTCGATCGGGATCGGTGCCTCTTTTCGGATATCGCTTGTTTTCGGGTTTTTTGCCGCGGCAGCACCCGCGCTTGGTTGGATTCTCGGAGCAGCGTTCCTTGACACCATTTCGGTCCTTGATCATTGGATTGCGTTTGTTCTTCTGACCGCAGTCGGCGCGAAAATGATTCGCGATGCCCTGCAGGGCGGGGAGACGCGACCTGTGGCCGCCGGACTGAGGGTGTCGGTTGTGTTCGTTTCTGCCCTTGCAACCAGCGTCGATAGTTCCGTCTTCGGGGTTACGTTACCTGCGCTCGATATCAGTCTTTTCTTAGCTTCCTCGACTATCGGTGCAACGACATTCGGGGCAGCCTTTATCGGATTGCGGCTCGGCCGAAAATTGGGTGCGGCTGCCGGCAGGCGGGCAGAAATCGCGGGCGGCCTGATACTGATAGCGATCGCGTTCAGGATTCTCGCCGACCATACGCTTTAGATTTGTCCGTCTATTGGCTGCGTATGCGCCGATTAGTTGGCGTGGATGCCCGGCATGATGGTGAAGCCCGGAATTGTCTTGAAGCGCGCGATCCAGCGCCGGATCGCGTTGTAATCATCAAGCGGGATGCCGCCGTCGCCGCTCAGGGCGACGTATGGGAAACAGGCGATGTCGGCGATGGTCGGTGCGTCACCGACAATCCAGTCGGCGCCGTCAATTTCCCGCTCTGTGAGATGGTCGTCGAGAACCCGGAAAGCAGCCCGCGCGGCGGCGCGCACCTTGTCGATGTCGAAATCGTAAAACAGCATGTCGTGCAGCCGGGCCGCGGAGGAATTCATGATTTCGCCACCGGCGAATGACAGCCACATGGCGATCTGCCCCTGGGTTTCGGCGTCTTCCGGATACCAGGTCCGCCCGGTGTCGTACCTGCCTGCCAGATAGACCAGTATGGCCTGGGCATCGCGCAGGGTCAGATCACCGTCGCGCAGGACCGGGATCTGCCCCAGCGGGTTTATCTCCAGGAATTCGGGGGTCTTGTGCTCACCGCCGGGGTAATAGTCCACGGGGATCGTCTCGAAGTCCTTGCCGATCATCGACAGGAACAGGCGAACCTTGTAGCAGCTGCCCGACAGGACATAGTCGTATAGCTGCATCATGCTGCCCGCGTTTCAGTTTCGCCGCGATAGGTTCCGTAAGTCAGGCCTTTCTGGCGAAGCCAGCGGCGATACAGCATTGACGATCCATCGGCCCGGATCGCGGTTTCATGCTTTGGGGAAAGGGGCAGTCCTTTAGGCAGCTGATTTTCCAGTATGCTGCGATCCTGCAGGAAAATTTTGTGCTGGAAGTGAACCAGATCGACATAGGTCGACACGTCATCGATCACCAGCATGAAGGTGTGGACGTCGCAAACGTCTTCTTCACGCGGCTGCACGAAGATACCGACCAGGTCCCATGCACCGTCCACGGCCGGGCAGGTTTTGTACAATACCGTCACAAAGGGCGAGGTGATGCGGTACATGTATTCGCTGTCCTGTCCGTCATCTGCGGACATCGCCGCCTGCGGCTGAAAGAAATTGCAGTCCGTTGCCCATAGCTCATCGTCAGGCTGGCGGATCTCGGACTTGTAGTCGGTGACCTCGGTAATAGGCTCTTCGCCCAGCACCCCCGTGTGGACATAGGGAAAGTGGGACATGTCGAGAAAATTTTCGACGATCCGCAGGGGCGATGCGCGCACTGTGACCGCACCGCAGGAGACAAGCCGGCGGCCATCTTCGAGAAATTCCGGCATGTCCAGCGGCGGTTTCGCAGGCGTGCCGAGCGTTGTCCAGATATGGCCGTACAGAATTTGAGCCGGGTGTTCTTTGCCCATGCCGCCATCTGCATTCGCTTCGAACATGCGGGGTCGGTCATCGTCCATCTCGACAATGATGTCCTGGCCGAGCAAGCGGGTGTTCCGGCGTTTTCCGGTCGAAATCTCGTCAATATTCCCGATGACCTGCCAGTCGTTCAGCGCAACAGAATCCGTGGTCTTCGTCATCTTGTCGTCTCCTGTCCGCCTGCAGCTTGAGGTGCAGGTTGCGGGATATCGTTATTCTCCACCTGCCAGCGAAATTTCCGCGCCCATGCAGAACACTTGTGTCTGGTCGCCGGCGTATCGGCGGATGTGGAGGAAACGAGAATATGAAGTTGGCACTTTCGATCATTGAGCGGCTGGACCGCGAGTACAAGCGTCTCGTCCGTTGATAACGCGGCTGCGGTGACGCCGTTGGAAACAGGCCGGGCTGATTCCAGCCCGGATACCGCCCTGGCGACGCCGGCAGGATCGGCATCGATGATCAGGGATCGGCAGAAAGCCAGGTTGTCGAAATCGGACAGGTCCGGAGGTGAATCACCGGGTTCCCCGGCCGTCGTCCATATCAACCCGTCGCTTTCGACCGATGGAAATGCCGGAACACAGAAGTCGTCCGGAGGAATCATATCGGGATGTGCCGGGATATAGGCGCATTTGCCGTCTCCGCCGAAGCGCCACCCGTGATAGCGGCAGCTCAGCCTGTTCTGATCCACAAAGCCGTATTGCAGGCGCATGCCGCGATGGATGCATTGATTGTGCCAGACGTGACTGGCACCGTCTTCTCCGCGCCAGACGACCCGTTCTTCGCCAAACAGGCAGGCCGGAGAGACCGCGCCAGCGTCAAGCGCTGCCGATCCGCCTAACGCATACCAACTGTCTTTTGGAAACAGGTCGGACATATCGGTTTCACCGGGGTGATATTGATCTCGGGTGTATTCTGTCACTCCGTCATCGGCAAGCCAACTGCGTCAGGCGGTCGCGCCGGATATTGCACTTGTGCTTGTTTGAATGCATCGTTCGGGCGAACAAGCCAGAGAAGGATCATGATGCGATGGCGAGACTGACCGGAAAGACCGCAATCGTTACCGGCGCAGCCCAGGGAATTGGGGCCGTGTACGCAAAAGCGCTTGCGCAGGAAGGTGCAAAAGTATGCCTGTCCGACATTTTGGATACAGCGCCCGCGGTTGACGCAATTCGCGAAGCTGGTGGTGACGTAATTGGCATGGAGACGGATGTTACCGACATGGATGCCTGTGAAGCGATGGTTGCGGAGACAGTTTCCGCATTTGGCGCCGCAGATATCATGGTCACGAACGCCGCTCTTTTTGCTGCTCTCAAACGTCGTAGTTTTCTGGAAATCGATGGCGATGAGTGGGACAAGGTCATGTCTATCAACACGCGGGGTGTATTCAACTGCGTTAAAGCCGCTGCCCCCGAGATGAAAAAGAAGGGCTACGGCAAGATTATCAATATCTCGTCCAGCACCATCTATTCCGGTGTGCCGCTGATGCTTCACTACGTTGCGTCAAAAGGCGCAGTGGATGCGATGACAAAGGCACTGGCACGTGAACTCGGTGGTGATGGCATTACGGTGAACACGATTGCGCCCGGCTTTACGATGAGCGATCAGATCGAAGCGCAACGGGATAATCTGGAATTCTATGTTAATCTCAGCCTGAACAGCCGCGCCGTCAAACGTGAACAGATGCCTGACGACCTGCTGGGAGCCCTGATATTTCTGGCCTCTCCCGAATCCGATTTCGTCACCGGACAGGCCATCGTCGTCGATGGCGGCATGATAATGCACTAGGAAAAAGACCGGGAAATATGACTTTTCTGAGAAACGCATGGTATGCCGCCTGCTGGGCGACAGACCTTTTACCGGGCGAAACCCTGGCGAAAACAATCCTGTGCGATCCGGTCGTGCTCTGGCGGGATAGCGCCGGTGACCCGGTCGCACTGGAAGATCGCTGTTGCCATCGGCACCTGCCCTTATCGCTCGGCCGTGTGACCGAGGATACAATCCAATGCGGATACCACGGCCTGGAGTTCGGCGCGGACGGTGATTGCGTGAAAGTGCCGGGACAGGGCAAGGTACCGCCGGGGGCGCAAGTCCGTTCATACCCCGTGATCGAAAAATACAGCATGGTCTGGATTTGGCCCGGAGAAGCATCCCGCGCCGATGAAGGTGCGATACCGGAACTGCCCTGGCTCGACAGTCCCGGGTGGGTGTCTACCGGCGGTCATATACATATGAAGGCCGATTACCGCCTGCTGATCGATAACCTGCTCGATCTCACACATGTCACCTATATACACAAAAATACCATTGCCGGAGATCCGCAGGAGGCCCTTGTGCCGGTGAGTACAGCGCGAGACGGCGATGCCATCCGCGTCGAACGCTGGATGCTCGGGTTTACGGCGCCGCCCATGTATGATCTGGCGCGTAAATTCGACGGCAAGGTCGACCGTTGGCAGCTGATAAAATGGCAGGCGCCATCTACTGTAACCCTTGATATCGGTTGCGCCGATGCGGATACGGGCGCGCCGTCGGGCGACCGGTCGCAGGGCATATCCATGTGGTCCAACCACATCATCACGCCTGAGACAGAAACCACGACCCATTATCATTGGGCATTTGCGCGGAACTACAAACTGGACGATGTAGAGGTTTCGGAGGTTCTGGCGAAAGGCGGGCTCCAGACGTTTATGGAGGACGTCGTCGTGCTGGAACGCCAGCAGGAGGCGCTTGGTACGGTGGGAGACCGTCCCGTGGTTGATATCAATATCGACAATGCGCCCATGCAGTTTCGCCGGATACTGGGGGACCGGATTGCGGCTGAAAACAACTCTGTGGCTGCCGGATGAAATTCGCGCTGCTTCTTGCTGTCGGTTTATTCACGGTTCCGTTTCAGGCAATGGCACAGGAAAAATCCGACCGTCTTAAAATCATCAATTGCCATGATGTCGAGCGGAATATCGTGCGCAGAACCGCGCTCTGGAAATGCAAGGGCGATACAGTGTCCGATAGCCGGGCGCAGGAAATCAAGGAAAGCCGTATCCGTCGTGCGAGGGGAAAACTTCAGCCGGCCAAAGCACTGTTTCCCGGTTTGCGGATGCGGGGCAGCGGATCCGGGTTTTTCGTGTCGCGGGATGGTCATCTGCTCACCAATCATCATGTTATAGATGGCTGTACACGGGTTTCAGTGAAGCCGTCTGCGGCCCGCGGCCACCTGGCGGCAACAGTGATCGGGGCTGATCAAATTGACGACCTGGCTGTTCTGGAATACTCCGGCCAGACAAAGGCCGTGGCGAAATTCCGAAAGCCTCTTGATCTGCAGGTTGGTGACAGGATTGCCGTTATTGGCCATCCGCTGCATGGGCTTGTGGCAATCAAGCCGATTTTTGTGACCGGTAAAGTCAGGGATTTTCAGAAAGACAGACTCCAGCGTATGGGGCGTTTCGCGATCGATGCGGATATTCGGCGTGGCAATTCAGGCGGACCGGTAATCGATGACAGGGGTTATGTCGTGGGCGTGGTGTCGGCGAAGATTAATACACCCGTGGTGTTCAAGCGCACAGGAGAGGTTCATCGCGACATCGGCATCATTATCCGCCAGGATCGGGCCCTGCGGTTTCTGGAGCGTTTCAGTATCGCTTATACCGGTGGTGATGTTCGCCCGGTACTCGAAGACAAGGTATTGTTCGATCTCGCTTATGCGTTTGTCGCCCGGATAGGCTGCTGGAAATAGCCGTTAGACCCTGGGGGTCTCTATATCGGGCGTATATTCAGCGCATCCAGGTTCATTGGTAGCCAGATTTTGGCTGTGGCGCCGCCCTCCGGGTTGCTGCCGATCAACAAGCCGCCGAGATGCGTTTCCATGATCGATTTGCTGACATACAGGCCCAGACCGGTGCCGATCTTTCGATCGCCGGCTTGAGAAACCGACTGGAAATAGGGCTCGCCCAGTCTTGCAATATCTTCGTCGGATATTCCGCTGCCGGTATCTTTGACGATCAAAACCAGATTTCGTTCTTCGGTGAATGCGGTGACGTCGATACGGCCACCCTGCGGCGTAAATTTAATAGCGTTTGCGACGAGATTGACGAGAACCTGTGCCAGCAGGCGCGGGTCGGCACTGAAGACCGGAAGGCTATCGGGAATGTCGAATTCCAGGCCGATAGTCTTTTCCGATGCCTGCATCAGGGTCATCAGCACAACGTCGTCGATGATCTCATTGAGTGACGTTTCTCTCAGTTCGATTTTAAATCGGCCGGCTTCGGTCCGGGTCATATCCATTAAGCCATCGATCACCTTTAGCAGGTGCTGGCTACTGCGCTGTATATCGTCGATATACTCATTATAGCGTCTTGCGCCGGGGCCGTGGATTTCGCCAAAACTCTGCGATTGGATTGCCTCGGTAAACCCGATGATGGCGTCCAGCGGCGCGCGAATTTCGTGGCTCATTTCGGAGAGGAAATGAGATCTGTCGTCATTCGATGCCCGTGCTTCAAGCGCCATTTCTCGCTGGTAGAGCTCGTTTGATCGCGCCTGGAGAGTGAGTTCATGGTTTTTCAGGACGAATTTTACCGTGCGGTCCAGCAACGCGCTGGAGAGCAAGTCCTTGTCGATGTAATCCATGGCGCCCGCGGCGAGCGCTTCGGCTTCAACCTCCGGAGAGACGTTCCCTGACATAAGTACCATTGGTGTCAGGCAGCGCCTGCCGCCCGCACTGTGGATCAAAGACGTGCCGGTTTCGGCGCCGAGAAAATGATCGATGAAAGCGATGTCGAACCCGCCATTTTCGAGGTGGCAGCGCGCGTCATCAATGTCGGCGACGTGCAGT
>CAJQLI010000050.1 GCA_905479125.1 uncultured Alphaproteobacteria bacterium
TGAATACCGAAATCGGTCGGCTTGCGACGGCGCTGGCCGTGCTGTCCGGGACCATATTCACGTGTATTCCAGGGGCTCTTCGGACGACCCCACAGGTTGCAGCCAAGGCGTCGGTTAATTTTATACTTCGAGCGCACACGTTTCGACATGCGGCTTTCTCCTTCATAATTGTCCCGGTAGTCCAGTTCCGGACCTTGCCGGTGGCGGGATGGCGCGACCAAAACGGACGACATCCACATTCCCGGGAATGGCGGCGGAGTATATGGATCGGCGCCCCGATGTCAAACATTTGCTGCGCCGCGAAAAACTGCCGATTTTCCGCGGAATTACGCCCTTTTCAGGTCCGATTCCGATCCCGTCGTTCAGACAGGCCGGCAACAATTCCGCGCAACGTTTTGACTTCCTGATCGCTCAGCCCCGTCCGGGTGAACATATTTCGGATATTGCGCACCATACGCGGCCGTTTTTCCGGCGGATAAAGGAAACCGCACTCATCGAGCTCGCTTTCAAGGTGCTCGAAGAACGAAATGAGCTCGTGGCGCGATGCCGGCTGGCCGCTTTTTCGGGTCACTTCCGTAATCGTCTCCGGATCACCCGCCTGGAACCACTCATAGCCGATCAGCAAGACCGCCTGGCCAAGGTTGATCGATGTATGATCCGGGTGCACAGGCACCATGACGATCGCGTCCGACATGGCGACATCTTCATTGTCGAGACCCTTGGATTCACGCCCGAAGAGAATGCCGGATTTTTCACCGGCGACGGAATTTTCGCGCACGGTGGCGGCGAGTCCGTGTGGCCCCAGGACCGGTTTTTCCATATCGCGCACCCGCGCGGTCGTCGCGTAAAGCCGCTGAAGGTCAGCGACGGCCTCTTCGGTGGTATCGAAAATTTTAGCCTGTTCCAGAATGCGTTCAGCGCCGGACGCCGTGTTGATTGCTTTCTGGTTGGGCCAGTTGCCCTTCGGCGATACGAGGCGCATTTCCGACAGGCCGAAATTCATCATCGCACGGGCTGCCGCCCCGATATTTTCGCCGAGGGTCGGCCCCACAAGTATTATGACGGGAGGTGTAGACACGTATTTTTCCGTTAGGCTGCCTTCGCACCGTCGCGAAACAGCTTGTAGGTGATTGAATCCTGTAATGCGTTGTAAGACGCATCGATGATATTGGTCGACAAGCCGATGCAGGACCAACGCCGGTCCTGGCCATCGGCGCTTTCGATCATGACGCGGGTAATAGCGCCTGTACCGTCAGTCGGCGTCAGAATACGGACCTTGTAGTCAACCAGCCGCATATCGCCGAGTTCCGGGTAACTGTCGAGCAACACCTTGCCAAGCGCGTTGTCCAGGGCATTAACCGGCCCATTGCCCTCCGCAACCGCCATATGGTGCTCATCGCCAACATCGACCTTCACGGTTGCTTCAGACACCGTCACCAGCTCCCCACGGGCGTTCCAGCGGCGCTCATCGAGCACACGGAAAGAATGCAGGTCGTAATATTGCGAAACCTCGCCCAATGTCCGGCGTGCAAGAAGCTCGAAGCTCGCCTCCGCGCCGTCATAGGCATAGCCCTCGAACTCGCGCTCTTTCACGATTTCCAGCAGACGCGGCAGCTTCGGGTTTTTCGGATCGATATCAAAGCCGATTTCGCGGAACCGTGCCAGAATGTTCGACCGCCCCGACTGATCGGAAACGACAATATGGCGTTGATTTCCGACAAGGGCCGGATCGATATGTTCATACGTCGCCGGGTCTTTTTCGACGGCGGAGACATGCAGGCCACCTTTATGCGCAAACGCGGATTCGCCGACATAGGCCGCATTGCGCGATGGCGGCCGGTTCAGGCGTTCATCCAGCAGGCGCGATACATGGGTCAATTGTGTCAGATCGTGATCGGTCAATCCGGTCTCGAAACCCATTTTGAGCATCAACGTCGGAATGATCGCCGTCAGGTTCGCATTACCGCAGCGCTCGCCGAGACCATTGAGGGTTCCCTGTATCTGGCGCGCCCCCGCATTTACCGCCGCCAATGAATTTGCGACGGCATTCTCGGTATCGTTATGACAGTGAATACCAAGATGTGTTCCCGGCACATGCTCGGAAATTTCCCGCACGATGCGGTCCACCTCATGCGGCAGCGTGCCACCATTGGTATCGCAAAGCACGATCCATCGGGCGCCGGCATCATATGCGGCCTTGATGCAGGACAACGCGTATTCCGGGTTGGCCTTGTACCCGTCGAAGAAATGCTCGGCGTCAAACAGTGCCTCCCCCGCCCTGGCCTTCGCATGGGCGATCGAGTCCGAGATCATTTTCACGTTCTCGTCCCGCGGGATCTCCAGCGCGACGTCGACATGGTAGTCCCACGTTTTGCCGACCATGCAGACCGCGGCTGTCTCAACATCGAGAAGGGCTGCAACCCCGGGATCGTTTTCAACAGAGCGTCCCGGCCGCCGGGTCATCCCGAAGGCTGTGAATTTTGCGCGTTTCAGCTTGGGCGCATCTTTGAAAAAGGCATCGTCGGTCGGGTTCGCGCCCGGCCAACCGCCTTCGACATAGTCGATACCAATCGAATCCAGCGCGCGGGCAATCGCGGTCTTGTCGGCAACGGAAAAATCGACGCCCTGCGTCTGCGCCCCGTCGCGCAACGTTGAATCGAATAGGTATACGCGGTTGCTATTATCCGCCATGACGTTGATTTTCCAACTAAAACCCGGGAAGGATTATCAGACCCCACCCGGCAGGTAAAACGTTTATGCCCGTCCCCGGAACGCATTGACGATAGGATAGCGGCGGTCCCGGCCAAAGGAACGGCCCGTAATCTTTACACCGGGCGGTGCCTGGCGACGTTTGTATTCCGCCCCCAACAGCATCCGCCATATCCGCAAAACCAGCGCGCGGTCATGGCCTTCGGCGACGACGTCATCAATGCTGAGATCGCGCTCGTTCAGCCCCATGAGGATCGCGTCAAGGACCTCATAGGGCGGCAGCGTGTCTTCATCTTTCTGGTCGGGCTTCAGCTCCGCCGTCGGCGGTTTGGAGATAATGTTTTCAGGCACCACCATCCCCGCCGGGCCCAGCGCGCCCGCAGGCAGGTTTTCATTGCGCCAGCGCGAAAGCTCGAACACTTTCATCTTGTACACGTCTTTCAGCACGGAATAGCCGCCGCACATATCGCCATAGAGCGTCGCGTAGCCGACTGACATCTCGGACTTGTTGCCGGTAGACACAACCATCGCGCCGGTCTTATTCGACAACGCCATCAACGTGAGGCCACGCGACCGGGCCTGGATATTCTCTTCGGTCGTATCCGCCTGTGTGCCGACAAAGGCATCGGCCAGCATCTCTTCAAACGCTTTCATCGCCGGGCCGATCGACACGGAATCCAGTGGCGTACCGAGCAACGCGCAGGCTTCAGCCGCGTCGTCCAGGCTTTCCCGAGACGTATAGGGCGACGGCATCATCACGCAATGGACGGCTGCCGGGCCAAGTGCGTCAGCGGCGACCGCTGCCGTCAGCGCGGAATCGATCCCCCCCGACATGCCGATCAGCACACCCGGGAACCCGCTTTTGCGCACATAATCCCGCAGCCCGAGGACCATCGCAGAATAAATAGCAGGATCGCCCTCCGGTGAAGGGTGACGATCGGTCTCCGCGCAGCTCCATGTGTCGCCATCGCGCGACCACTCGGTCATCTGAACGCTGGATTCCCATGCCGGTGACTGTGCACGGAGTGAAGCATCGGCACCAATCACAAAGGAGGCGCCGTCGAATACCAGTTCGTCCTGACCACCGACCTGATTGACGTAAATCAGCGGCATCCGGCATTCGGTCGCGCGCGCAACCGCAAGATTCAGGCGCGTATCCCATTTATCCTGCTCGAAGGGAGAACCATTGAGCACCGTCAGGATTTCAGCACCGGATTCTTCAAGACATTCAGCAACATCAACGGTCCACATATCCTCACAGACCATCACGCCGAGGCGTACACCCCGGAAATTGACCGGCCCCGGAAGCGGGCCCGCTTCGAAGATACGTTTTTCGTCGAAAACGCCGTAATTCGGCAGGGCGTGCTTGAACCGTCTGGCGACGATTTCGCCGCCATCCAGCAACAGGGCTCCATTATAGAGCTTGCCGTCTTCAACCCAGGGCGTGCCGACAAGCAATGCCGGGCCGCCATCTGCGGTCTCCGAGGCCAGCGCCATGATTTCCCGCTCGATGGTTTCCTGAACGATGGGGCGGATCACAAGATCTTCGGGCGGATAACCGCACACGACGAGCTCGCTCGTTACAACGAGATCCGCACCGGCTGCTGCCGCCTCGGCGCGTGCCGTCCGTATAAGCCCGACATTGCCGTCAATATCGCCGACGACAGGATTCAGCTGCGCCAGCGCGATGGTAAGAGTATCGGTCATATCGGGGCAGCAGTTCCTATTCCGCCGCCTCGCGGACGGACCCGTTTTGCCGTTCGCTATCGCGCTTCGACTTCAGGTGTTCGCCGACGAGAAACGCCAGTTCAAGCGATTGCGACGCATTGAGGCGCGGATCGCAATGGGTGTGATAACGGTCGGACAATCCTTCATCGGTAATCGCCTGTGCGCCGCCAGTGCACTCGGTCACGTTCTGGCCCGTCAGTTCGATATGTACACCGCCGGCATGCGTGCCCTCGGCCTCGTGCACGGCAAAGAAACCGCGCACTTCCTGCAGGATCTGGTCGAAAGGACGGGTTTTGTAACCGCTTTGCGCCTTGATCGTGTTGCCGTGCATCGGATCACAGGTCCAGACCACGTTTTTGCCTTCACGCTCCACCGCCCGCACGAGTTCGGGCAACTTGTCCTCGACGTTTTCATGGCCCATACGGCTGATGAGCACCAATCGGCCCGGATCATTTTTCGGGTTCAGGGCGTCTATCAGCTCAAGCAGCCCGTCCGGTGTCTGGCTAGGGCCGGTTTTCAGGCCGATGGGATTGGCAATGCCCCGCATGAATTCCACATGCCCGCTGTCGATCTGGCGTGTGCGATCGCCGATCCACAGCAGATGCGCCGAAGTATCGTACCAGTCGCCCGACGTTGAATCGACGCGGGTCATGGCTTCTTCATAACCAAGAAGAAGCGCTTCATGACTTGTATAAAAATCGGTCTCGCGCAATTGCGGCGCAACATCAGGGGTCAGGCCACAGGCCGCCATAAACGTCATCGCTTCATCGATACGGTCGGCAAGTTCGCTGTATTTTTCAGCCTGCGCGCCGGAAGAGACAAATTCGAGGTTCCAGCGGTGCACTTCCTGCAAATCGGCATATCCGCCCTGTGCAAACGCCCGCAACAGGTTCAGCGTCGCCGCGGACTGGTTATAGACCTGAACCATACGTTCGGGATCTGCAGCACGCCCTGCTTCGGTGAATGCCATGTCGTTGATCATGTCGCCCCGATAGCTCGGGAGCGTCACGCCATTGATCTCTTCAACATCCGACGAACGGGGCTTGGCAAACTGTCCGGCCAGCCGACCGACTTTCACGACGGGCTTGCCTGACGCAAAGGTCAGGACAACGGCCATCTGCAACAGGACCCGGAACGTGTCGCGGATATTGTTTGGGTGGAACTCGGCGAAACTCTCGGCGCAGTCTCCGCCCTGCAGCAGGAACGCCTTTCCCTCGGCCACATCCGCGAGCTGTGCACGCAGCTTCCTCGCCTCACCGGCAAAGACCAGTGGCGGGTAATTACTCAGCTTTTGTTCCGCAGCATCCAGCGCGTCCGTATCCGGGTATTCGGGCACCTGGACGATCGGTTTATTGCGCCAGCTATCGGGCGACCAGTTCCCCGACATGGTGTTCCTCGCTTAATCTAATTTCCTGAAGGCTCGCATATACGCCGTTTGGGTAGCCATTTCCAGCAAAACCGCAGAAATTGCCGATCTGCCAAATCAGCCTATTAGTCGAAGATTAACCGCTTTACGGCAGTAATACGTCTGTAATTGCCGCAATCTGGAAACCCTTGCCCCATGGGGTCTACGCGCCTTGAAGCCATAATACCTGTCAAAGGTAGACAGCGAACCGACAGAACGATCCATTCGCTGATCGCAACGGCGGCGATTGTCGCTATTGCGGCGCTGATCGCCTGCTGGTTCGGTACGCGTGAAGTCACAAACGGAATTGTAAATTACGAAGGCCGCAAAAGCGCCCGTGACTGGGCGATTTCGTTCTCGCATTCGCTGTCTCACGCTAAATCTCCCATGCCGGTTTTGCCGCTTCGCCCCTATTCATCTGCAACGTCTCCGGAGCATTTCACGGCACTGGACAATGCGATGTTCGAAGGAGAAATACTTTCATACCGGCTCTATTCCACAGATGGCGTCGTCGTGGTTTCTTCGCAATTCGAGGACATAGGTGTCGCCGCCGACGCCCCCCAAATCAGGCAGGTAGTGCACCAACTCAGCGAACATGACTATTTCATCAACAATGAAACAAGGCATTCACCTTCAGAGGGCGCATGGACCGTAACCGCGCTCGCACCGCTGACCCGCGGTTCAGACACCATCGGCATTATTGAAGTCACCGTTGATAACTCCGATCGGGCGCAGCAGCTCAATCGCCTTCGCTACATGGCATTCGGTGCTCTCGCCACACTTTTAGCGTCGATCTTCGGAATTCTGGGTTTCTCGATCTCACGCACGTTGCAAAAACATCGGAACGCACAGCAGGCACTGGCGCTGAGCGAGCGGCAACACCGACAACTGCTCGACGGCGCACCCGATTCGATGGTGATCCATAACCAGCGTGAAGTGCTTTACGTAAACGATGCCGCTGTGACTCTCCACGGCGCCTCCTCGAAGGAGGACCTTCTCGGGATAGACCCCATCGAACTGGCGCCTGAAGAGCAAAGAACCGTTATCCTGGAATATCGGCGGAAAGCACTTGCGGAAGGGAGAATACAAACAACCGAAATGCTGGGTCGACGGCAGCTGGACGGAAATATCATTGAAACAGACTCAATGGGCATTCCGATTGAATGGGATGGACAGCCCTGTATCCTAATCCAGTCCCGCGACATGACTGCCCAAAGGACAGCCCAACGGGAAATTGCAGAACGAGAAGCACAACTGACGGCCTTCATGGAAAACACACGGTCCGTCATTTTTATTAAATCTCTCGATGGTCGAATGATCCTCGTAAACACAGGATTCGAAGAGTTTTACAATACGCAGGCATCTGTTGTGATCGGCAGCCCAGCGTTCGATCCGACGAATACCCATCTATTCGAACAGCGACTCCAGGAGGACGAAGAGGTCCTCAATTCCGGGAAAGCAGTCGCCTCCGAGGCGCTGACCATCCGGGCGGACGGCGCAGAACGAATGATGCGAAATGAGAAATTCCCGATCAAGGATTCCGTCGGCCGCATTGTAAGCATCGGCAGCATCAATACCGATATAACCGACATTCAGGAACGCGAAGAACAATCCCGCAGGTCTCAGGCAGCGGCCGAAAGAGCACAGGCACAGCTCTCTGCGTTTCTCGATAATTCCCCATCCGCCATGTATTTGAAGGATCGGGATCGAAACCTGATGATGGTCAATCGCGCCTTCGAGGATTTCTATGATGTTACATCGGATGATATAGTCGGGAAGCCCATAAGCAACTGGCGACCGGGCCCTCTGACTGACGACATAGACACCCTCGAGATGTCGGTTATTCGCCTCGGCGAGACCATGGATATGGAAGCTAAAATTCCAAATGCGGAGGGCGAGCCGCGCGACATCCTGATCAGCAAGTTCCCCATTTTCGCGCCGAATGGCGACGTTGTCGGCGTCGGGGGCGTTAACAGAGACATCACAGACATACGTCAACAGGAATTAGAGGTACGGGAAACCCAGGCCCGGTTGGCCGCCTATATCGACCACATTCCGATGATGGTCCTGCTGCTGGACCGTGAATCCCGCTTTCTGATGGTCAACAGCCTGTTTGCCGACTTCTTTGGAGTAGACGCCCAAAAAATCGTGGGGAAAATCGGCCACGGGCGATTTTCGCCCGAGCAGCATGAAATGTTCAAAGCTGAAAATCGCGACATATGCGACCGGCAAATATCTGTCAGCCGCGTGATCGAGATGCCGGCCCCATCCGGTGAAACACGCATTATTCAGCAGACCAAGTTTCCTATTGTTACCGGAGGCGACGTGCCTGTCGCGGTCGGTGTTGTTCAGCACGACATTACTGAACAGAAAAACCACGAACGAGATATTGAAACAGCTCGAGACAAGGCCGAATCCGCCAACCGCGCGAAATCCGCGTTTCTTGCAAATATGAGCCATGAAATCCGCACCCCG
>CAJQLI010000051.1 GCA_905479125.1 uncultured Alphaproteobacteria bacterium
GTGCTGCAAAAGAGACCAAGACCAGAAAAAAAAGCCACGTCGTATTTCGCTGATAAAGTGCTAACACCGCAAAGAACAAGTGCGCTACGCGGCCGCTTGGATGTTCCGCTCCCAATTTTCTGGGTATTTCTGATCCACGCTCCCTCGCGCTGGTGGTGTCATGTTGAGCCTCCGACTGGGCCGCGCTGTCGCCAGAACTGGTGCTTTTACAGCCCAGGCTTTTCCTAGTGGTCAGCTTTCAGAGTTGAAGGTTCTCGATGTTCGCCTTCAAACGAGCAGTGGCTTTTTTGAGACTGTACATCTCCGACAATTGAGACTTTGACTACCTACCGAAATGCATTCGTCGGTGTTCTACTTATTTGGGGTGAAACGCGGCAGCACACTGGAGAACCCTGTCAGAGATCCTGATCAAAACGTTCAACCTTTGCCAGCTGCGGAAATGCACGCCAGCAGACAGCGGCGACTAACAGAGAGCCGACACCGCCAACCAGAACCGCAGGCACGGCGCCCATGGCGGCCGCCATGGCCCCTGCCCTGAATTCGCCGATTTCGTTGGAGGCACCGGTAAACACGGAACTGACAGCGCTGACCCTGCCGCGCATTTCATTCGGGGTGGCGATCTGCATCAGCGTCGAGCGGATATTGACGCTGACCATGTCGGTGGCCCCGAGAATGGCCATTGCAAGCAGAGACACCCACAGGATGTCCGACAGACCGAAGGCAATCGTGCAGATCCCGAACACGACGACGGTCCCGAACATGATCTTGCCGACCCATCGTTCCAGGGTGATCTGGGTCAGCATGATCCCGCTGACCAGCGCGCCGCCTGCCATTGCGCTCCGCAGGAACCCTGCCCCGGCGGACCCTGCATCGAGGATATCCTTGGCAAAAACGGGAAACAGCGCGGTCACGCCACCCAGCAGGACGACCATCATATCGAGGGTGATCGCCCCGAAGATGATCTTCTTGTTATAGACATAACGCAGCCCTGCCAGCAGGGTCGCAAATGTCGTCGGCTCACGCTGTCCGATTTCTGTGCGGGTGCGGATAAAGGCGGTCATGATCAGGGCAATTAGCAGGCCTACAGCCGCCGTCACATAAACGATTTCAGGCCCGGAGAGGTAGAGAATCCCGCCGAGAGCCGGTCCCACCATCTGGGTGATTTTGTTGATGGTCGAATGCCACGCGACTGCGTTCGGAAAGCTTTCAGCGGGTACAAGATTGGGAACGAGCGAATTTACCGCCGGCTGATGAAATGCCCTGCCCGTCCCTTCAAGTGCAAGAATGGCAAATACCGGCCATACCGCTTCCATCCCGGACGCCGTGTAGAGATAAAGCAGCACCGCGCCCACGAAGATGATGCCGTAGGTCACGACCAGCACCAGTCGCCGGTCGAACCGGTCGGCGACATAGCCGGTGATCAGCGCGAAACCTATCGCCGGCGCGAATGTCGCCAGCCCGATATAGGCGAGGTTCATCACGTCGCCGGTCCGGTCGTAGACCTGATAGGCGATGGCGACCATCATCATGTGCAGCGCCATCCAGCCGAACGTCTTGCCTATGATCAGGAGGCGGAAATCACGCTGACGCAGGGATGATGCCCTGCGCCCGGTTTGGGCATCGGTCAAAAGTCAGCGCTCCGCATCGTGGCGTTAATTGGCGCTCTCTTCTTCGACGAAACGGGGAAACACCGGTGCAGGCTTCGGCAGCGTCGTGCCGGGTGTCAGGGCGCTGCCTTCTCCCACATGGGTGAAATCCCTTGCATCGGCAGGGACATCAAGCTGATCGAGCATCACGGCCGCAGAATCCGGCATGTAGGGCTGGATATACAGCGCGAGATGGCGGATCGTTTCCGCGAGGACGTAAAGCACGGTGTCACGCCGGGCCGGATCTTCCTTGTGAAGCGCCCATGGGGCCTGCTGGTCGACATAGGCGTTTGCCGCCCGCACGACTTGCCAGATTGTTTCAAGCGCCTCGTGGAAGACCTGATTGTCCAGATGTGTCCGGTAGGCGTCCATAACGGCAGTCGCCTGCTTCAGCATCGCGGTATCGGCATCGGTATATGCGCCCGGTTCAGGCAATACGCCTTCGCAGTAGCGCCCGACCATGGACAATGTCCGCTGCGCCAGGTTGCCTAGATCGTTGGCGAGTTCGCTGTTGATCCGGCTGACCACGGATTTACGCGAAAAATCACCGTCATTGCCGAAGGGAACTTCGCGCATCAGGAAATAGCGCACCTGATCCAGGCCGTAGGTTTCCACTATTTCGCGCGGGTCGATGACATTGCCGACCGATTTGGAGATTTTCTGGCCTTCATTGGTCCACCAGCCATGGGCATAGATCCGCTTGGGCGGCGCAAGCCCTGCACCGATAAGAAATGCCGGCCAGTACACCGCGTGAAAACGCAGGATATCCTTGCCGACCATATGGAGGTCGGCCGGCCAGAATTTTGTGTATTGCGACGACTCCTGATCGGGATAATTGACCGCGGTGATGTAGTTGGTCAGCGCATCGAGCCACACATACATGATGTGTTTCTCATCACCCGGCACATCGACGCCCCACTTGAAGCTGGTCCGGGACACAGAAAGATCATGCATGCCGCCTTTGACGAAGCTGATCACCTCGTTGCGGCGTGACTTGGGCGCGATAAAATCCGGGTTCTCTTCGTAAAACTTCAGAAGCGGTTCCTGCCATTTCGACAGATCAAAGAAATAGCTCGGTTCTTCAACCCATTCGCACTCGGCACCTGACGGTGCGATCTTCTTGCCGTCGGGACCATCTGTGAGCTCATCTTCAGCATAGAAGGCCTCGTCACGGACCGCGTACCAGCCGTTATAAGTGCCGAGATAGATATGACCGTTCTCTTTCAGCGCGGTCCAGATTGCCTGGCTCGATACCGCATGGCGGGGTTCGGTCGTCCGGATGAATCCGTCATGGCTGAAATTCATGAAATCAGCGAGTTCGCGGAAATTCTGGGAAACCTGGTCGGTAAAGGCCTGCGGGTCTACACCTGCGGCCTCAGCCGATTTTTCCACCTTCTGACCGTGTTCGTCCGTGCCTGTGAGGAAGTAGACGTCATAACCGTCCAGACGCTTGAACCGGGCAAGCACGTCGCAGGCGAGCGTGGTGTATGCGTGACCGATATGCGGGGCATCGTTGACGTAGTATATCGGCGTGGTGACGTAATAGGTTTTATCGGAACTCGTTTGGCCGGACATGGGTTTTCCTTGGGGCGCCCGGGGGTATTCCTGGGGGCGCGGTTATCGCGATCCGGGTTTATACACCGGTCCGGGCTACGTTTTCCATGCTTGCGAGCGCATTCAGCATGACCTGTTTCCGGTCCAGGTTCACGCCGTCCGCCTTGGCGAACATTCCGGTGTTTTTTTCCCAGACGTCGATCCACTGATCGGGGCGGGCAAGAGTCTGCAATCTGGTCAGAATGGCCGCTTCGGCCGGCGCATACCCCCGCGCGCTGAAGTCTTCCCCCCGGGCGGATGCCGCAACCAGATCGGAGAGGCTGCGGGATGCAAGGTCCACCGCGGTACGCCAGATAGCATCGGCATCTCGCCGGGCTACCTTGTCGGCGAATTTATGAGCGGATTTCATGTCGAGTGACGGCAGGGTATTCATTATGGCGATCAGGTCCCGCTGCAGGGCAACGCCGCCGCTATCGGCAAGGTCCAGTGCCCTGCCGACGCTGCCGTCGGATAATCTTGCCAGGACCTGGCGGTCTTCTGCGCTGAGATCCGGGCGATGCCGGGCGACGAGCCCATCAACAATTTCCGGGGCAAGGCTGGATAGCCGCAACTGGCAACAGCGCGAGCGGATCGTGGGTAACAGTCGACCGGGCGCATGTGTAATCAGCAGAAGCAGCGCCCGCGGCGGCGGTTCTTCAAGCACTTTAAGGAGCGCGTTCGCGGCATTCGGATTCATTTCCTCGGCGCCGTCGACAATGATTACCCGCCAGCCGCCCTCGCCCGCCGTCAGCGACATCGTATGCCCGACCGCGCGGATTTTATCGACCGGGATGACCGATTGCATGCGCTTGCCGTCATCCGACATACCGCGTTCGATGACCTGTAAGTCACCATGGCCGTTCGCCGCCACGCGCCGGAACACGGGATGTTCGACATCAAGCGCAAGCGAAGCATCGGGTTTGGGCAGTTCCTCGGCACCGAAAAGCGCTGCCCCTTCGTCGGCGGCAGGTTCTCCCCCACCGGCAAGAACGAACCGGGCGAAACGGTAGGCGAGTGTCGCTTTGCCGATGCCCTTTGGGCCGCTGATCAGCCAGGCATGATGAAGCCGTCCCGATGTCCAGGCATCGAGTATTTCATGCTCCGCATCTTCATGCCCGAGCAGTTCGCTATTTTCGCGTGGGTGAAGTCTGTCCGTCATCTTTCGAGAGTGACTCCCATGCGGGTCTCGACGCAATCGAATATTCGCGCCGTTACGGTATCAATATCGTTATTGGCGTCGATGACGGCGCAGCGATCGGGATCTTGCTTCGCAATTTCAAGAAACCCCTGCCGAAGCCGCTCATGGAAAGCCGTATCCATCTTCTCGTACCGGTCAGGGTCTGCGCCCCGCTCTATCATGCGCTCGACGCCGGTCTCCACGGGGATATCGAGAATGATGGTCAGGTCCGGGACAAAGTCATCGAGGGCGATTTCGTAGAGCGCCTCGATAGCGCCCATATCAAGGCCAAGACCGTAGCCCTGATAAGCCCGGGTGGAATCGGCGAACCGATCGCATAATACCCACGCCCCCTCTTTCAGAGCCGGGGCAATTTTCGTGGTGTAGTGGTCTGCACGTGCCGCAAAATGGAGAAGCGCCTCTGTCGGCGGGTCCCATTCGGCATCCGGGTCCAGCAGCATGGCGCGGATTGTCTCGGCACCGCGGGAACCACCGGGTTCACGCGTTACTGTGACGGTCAGGCCTGTTTTTTCGATTGCTGCCGCAAGGCGTTTTATCTGGGTAGATTTACCCGCGCCGTCGCCGCCCTCAAAAGTGATGAATTTCCCCGAAGGCATCGGGTCAGGACGATCCCCAGAGGACATGCTGGATTGCGGCACCAATGCGGCCGACGAACCCGAGTTGCTGCACGTCCTCTGCAGCGAGCAGCGGTATTTCACGGGTCTGGAAATTGGGGGCCGATACGATCAGCGTCGCGAGTCTCTGGCCCTTTTTAACCGGCGCTGCGACCGGGTTGTTCATCTTGACGGTGACTTTCATCTTGTCGCGTGCTGTACGCGACAGCGTAAGTTTCAGGTCTTCCGGAATTGTCAGCGATACCGACGGCGCATCGCCCAGCCAGATATCCGCCTTTGTAATGACGTCGTCTTTCTTGAAGAGCGCGTATGGCTTGAAGGTTCGGAACGCCCACTCCATGACGCGGAGGGATTCCCGAGACCTTTCGCGGATGCTCGTCAGGCCGTTCACGACCATGACAATGCGACGCTCGCCGCGCACCGCAGAAGCGGCAAGCCCGTAGCCTGCCTCCTCGGTATGGCCCGTTTTCAGACCATCTGAACCGATATCCCGGTAAAGCAGCGGGTTCCGGTTGCTTTGCTTGATCTTGCTGTAGGTGAAGGTCTTTTCTGCAAAAATCTTGTAATGCTCGGGAAAATCGGTGACGAGCCGCTCGGACAGAACCGCGAGGTCACGTGCCGACATGTAATGTTTCGGGTGCGGCCAGCCTGTAGCATTCGCGAAATTGCTGTTGGTGAGGCCGATTTCCTTAGCTCGCCGGGTCATCATCTCGGCAAAGGCATCTTCGCTACCTGCAAGTCCTTCCGCGACGACGATGCAGGCATCGTTGCCCGACTGGATGATGATCCCGCGTAAAAGATCAGAAACCTTGATCCGGTCACCGACCTTTACGAACATCTTGGAGCCGCCTTTTCGCCAGGCCTTCTCGCTCACCAGAAATGTATCGTCGAGGTTGAGAGAGCCTTTCTTCAGCCGATCGAACACCATGAAAATTGTCATCAGCTTGCTCATAGACGCCGGCGGCATCGGTATGTCCGCAGCCTTGTTAAGCAGCACGGTATTGGTCGCCAAGTCGATGACATAGGCGTTTCGCGCAGGTGTATCGAGCGCCTGCGCGTAGGGCGCTGAAGCGGGTATTGCGAATACAGCGGCAATCCCGACGGCTATCGCGGCAATTACGGAACGGGGCAATTTCACCTCGGCAAATCGTGGTTTGTTCAAATGACGTATTCGCATGAAAAGATGGCGGGTATGTGGCGTCATCCTGTCAGTCTACAACGATTTGCGCCTTCGGGAACCCGGCGGTTATCAGCCTTGCCAGCACGGCATCGGCGTTATCGAGCGTTTGAAGAGGACCGATCCTGACGCGGTAGAAGTCACGGTTCCCAACCTTTGCCTTCTCCACCCAGGATGGACCGAATTGCGACAGGCTGGTACGGACGCGAGACGCATTGG
>CAJQLI010000052.1 GCA_905479125.1 uncultured Alphaproteobacteria bacterium
CCCGACCCGGTATTGGCGTAAACTTCGAGATCCTCGGCTGATTTGGGCGCGTGGGGTGGGTTGAAGACAAATCGGAAGCTCAGCGCCCGCAGGTCGAGATGCAACTCGTCTTCGTGTTTGAGCAATGCGGCGACTTCATTCTCCGATCCTTCGGGGATCAGGCGCGGCTCCGGGTAGACGCTTTCCAGGTAGGTCAGGATATCGTTGCTCTCGATATGCACATCACCGTCATGAACCAGCACAGGCAAAAGCCCCCGCGGATTGATCCCGAGGAAGTATTCCTGAAGGTTTTCATTGCCCATCAGATCGATCAGGTGGGATTCCCACTCGACGCCCTTGAGGGCGAGGAAAATACGCAGCTTCTGCGAGCAGGATGAAAATGGAAAATGGAATACGTGCAGTCCCTTCCAGTCCAGAACTTCACGTGTTTTGATATCTTCGTTCGCCAATTTCACCATTTTTTCATTCCCTGATAATTTTTGTCTTCACCGTTTCGGCGAAAGATTCTTTGATCGTGTTATCCGCTTTTTATCACGCACCGCTACGGATGACGATCTTGCCGAAATGGCTGTCGCTCTGCATGCAGTGATAGGCCGCCCGGGCATCGTCAAAGTCGAATGTGCGGTCGATGATCGGCCTCATCGCGTTTGCCGAGATGGCCGCGTTCATATTCTGAAACATCTCCCGGCTGCCAACGTAAATACCGCTGATCCGACCGGATTTGCCGAGCAGCGGATAGGGGTTCAGCTCTCCCTGGGTCAGCACGCCGATCAGCGCTATATGACCGCCGAAGGCCAGCGCACCGACAGATTTCTGCAACGTCCCTGCCCCGCCGACCTCGACGATGTGATCGACCCCGACCCCATCGGTCAGGTCTTTTACCGCATCATCCCAGTCGGGCGTTTCGGCGTAGTTGATCGTCTCGTCCGCCCCCAGTTCCCGCGCACGTTCAAGTTTTTCGTCGCTCTTGGAGGTGATGATCACCCGCGCGCCCATCATTTTTGCGAATTGCAGCCCGAAGATCGAAACGCCACCGGTCCCCAGCAGCAATACCGTTTCCCCGGCCTTCAAGCCGCCGCGGGCGACCAGGCCGTGCCAGGCCGTCACCCCGGCACAGGTCAACGTGCCCGCCTCATCCCAGTTCAGATGTTCCGGCAGATGAACCAGCGCGCCTTCCGGCAGGATGGTCTCCTCTGACAGCATTCCTTCCTCCGCGCCGCCAAGGGCGCTCCCCATAATAGCGGGGGAAATTCTGCCCGCGTGCCAGCGTTTGAAGAAACAGCTCGCGACCCGGTCGCCCGGATTGAATTCGCTCACCTTGTCGCCGACCGCCACTACTTCACCCGCCCCGTCCGAATTCGGGATGCGCGGCAGCGGCGTGTTGCGCGCACTGGGCGCGATCACTGTATTCATGTCGCGGCGGTTTATGGATGACGTCTTTATTTTCACCCGCACTTCGCCCGGTCCCGGGTCGCCGATTTCAACATCCGTCAGGTTGAGGGCATCGATGCCGTCATCGTTCTCGATAAGCCAGGCTTTCAACGTGTGAGCTCCTTGAATTAAGTTTTAAAGTTTCCGCCAGCGCGCAGCGCCGCGGTGCATTTTACCGGCCAGCAGGATCGGCCCCGTCGTCTGAAGCTGCAGCTCATCGCCGACCATGGACGTGAGCCGGACCTGTTCGCCGCCGACCCAGTTGGGGAACAGGCTGTAGGTAATCCCGAAGGTGATGGCGTCTCCGTCAAACGTCCATGTCCCGCCAAAGGAGACGTATCCGTCTGCCGCTTCGCCTTTTTCATCGGGGGTGCCGCCAAGCAGGTCGCCGCTGGCATAGGCCGTGCGTCCGGTGCGCATCATCGTGAAGGCGTAGTTGCCGTCCGCGCCTAGGATCAGGTTGCCGACGGGCGTGTCTCCCAACGGGTCCATCTCGGCGCCGTCATCGCCGGCAAACCAGAAACGCTGCAGGTCCCAGGTGCCGAGAAGATCATCCCTGTTCATTTTATTTGCCTGTTTTCCTAGATCGCCGCAGAATATGCGCCATGAAAGCCCCTGAAAGCTATATCTCCGCCGATGAAATCGCCAGTCGTATCCCTGATGGTGCGCTCATCGGCGTCCCAAAGGAAGACGGCGGCGTCGCAATGGAAGTCACGCGCGCGCTGGTCCGGCGCAATGCCCGGAACCTGCGGCTGCTGACGGTGCCCGTCAGTTCGATGCAGGCGGATATGCTGATCGGCGCCGGCTGTCTGTCGGAGATCGAAACCAGCGGCGTCTCCATGGGCGAATTCGGCTATGCGCCGAGTTTCCGCCGTGCCGTGCAGGACGGTACCATTGTTATCCGCGATGCCACCTGCCCGGCGCTCTATGCGGAACTCCAGGCATCGGAGAAAGGCTCCCCGTTCCAGCCGCTGCGCGGCATCATCGGCTCCGACGTATTGGCCAACCGTGCTGACTGGAAGGTGATCGACAACCCGTTTGCCGAGGGCGGCAGCGATCCGATCGTCCTGCTGCCTGCCGTGCGCCCCGACGTGGCGCTGTTTCACGCCCGCTACGGCGACCGCTACGGCAATGTCTGGGTCGGCCCGAAACGCGAATGCGTCCTGCTTGCCCATGCATCGGCAAGTACCTTCGTTACCGTCGAGGAAATATGGGACGGCAATCTGATGGAGGACGAGCGCATGCTGGCGGGGACCATCCCGCCGGTCTATGTCGATGCCGTCGCCCATGCAGAACGCGGTGCATGGCCATTATCGCTCGCCAATTGCTACGAGCGCGACGGTAAGCATCTCCAATCCTACGTGAAAGCCGCCAAAACACCTGAAGGGTTCACCGATTATCTGAAGCAGCATGTTTATGGCGAGCAGGCGGCAGCCTGACGGACCTGATGGAATATACCAGGGAAGAATTGCTGATCTGCGCGATCGCGCGGATGCTGGATGGCTGCAAAAACATTGCCGTCGGTACGGCATCGCCCATTCCCGGCAGCGCTGCACTGCTGGTGCAGGCGCTGACCGGCGGCGCATCGCGGGCCAGCATATTGGGCAGCGATATTCACAACCCGTTCAATGACGGCGGGCCTGAGCTTTTCGACCGGGCCGGTCAGGGCCGCGTCGATGCATTTTTCCTTGGTGGCGGCCAGATAGACGGCGAAGCGAATATCAATCTTGTCAGCACCGGCCCATACCCGGAACCGGACACCCGCTTTCCGGGCAGTTTCGGCTCCGCCTATCTGTATTTCTCCGTTCCCCGGGTCATCCTGTTCCGCGAAGAACATTCACGGCGCGTCTTCGTGGACAAGGTCGACTTCATCAGTGCACCGGGCTGGAGTCCGCCCGGTGTCCATCGTCCCGGCGGGCCTTACGCGCTGATCACTAGCCTCTGCATTTTTCGCTATGACAGGGAGCGTCACCGTTTCCGGCTGGACGGGCTACTGCCGGGGGCAACACTTGAAGAAGTCCGCGACAATACCGGTTTCGATTTCGACTGCCCGGACAATATCGGCCCCGTCGCCGCGCCCGAGCCCGACAAGCTGGCGCTGATCCATTCGCGCATCGCGGAAGAAATCTCCGAAACCTACCCCGAATTCGCCCGCAACCGACTTGGCTGGCAGGGCTGACGGACACCACCCCTACCCTGCTATAGTGACCGAAATAAGAGGGAGGGATGACGTGACGACATATACGATGGCGCTTGAACGCTATGACCGGCACGTACCATTTTTTACGGGTGCCATTACCCCGCCGGCAGGTATCGAGATCGAACCGCTTGAAGTCGGCATAGATCACACACATCGTGATGGCCGCGACCGCCACGAACGTATGCTTCGGCGCAACGAGTTCGACATTTGCGAATTGTCCTTCTCGTCCTACATCATGGCTGTCGACCGTGGCGCGGACCTCACGGCGACACCAGTATTTCCACGCAGGCTGTTCAGCCAGAACCACATCTACGTCCGCACCGATTCCGGCATTCAAAAACCGGCCGACCTCGCCGGGCGAAAGGTTGCGCTAAGGGCATTCCAGACAACAATGTCGGTTCTGGTGAAAGGCGACCTGAAATTTTTCTACGACGTGCCATGGGAAGACATCCACTGGATCATGGAAGCCGAGGAAGCCCTCGCCTGGACGCCGCCCGAGGGAACACGGATCGACTGGCTAAACGATGGCCGCCGCGGAGCTGACCTTTTGCTGTCCGGTGAGGTCGACGCGATGATCTTTCCACACCCGCCGCGCGAGGTGCTGGAGGCAGGCGACATAATTCGCCGCCTCTTCCCCGACCCGATGGCCGAGGCAAAACGGTATTACGATCAGCTCGGATATTTCCCGATCATGCACATCATGGCGTTCCGGAACGAGGTTGTGGCAGACAACCCTGAACTGCCTCGCGCCGTGATCGGCATGTGGGAAACCGCCAAGCGCCTCGCTGCCGATTACTATGAAGACCCGGGCTACTCTGAAATCGCCTTTGCCCGGAATGCCATGGAACACCAGACCGAAATGTTCGGCGCGGATATCTGGCCATCAGGGTTCGCAGTGAACCGGAAAAATATCGCGAAGTTTATCGATTACAGCGCCGATCAGGGATTGATCGGCGCCGCTTACGAACCGGAACGATTGTTCCACGCATCCGTTCTGGATACCTGACCCAACGAAGGAGAATACCGTGGAAAATGTCTACGAGCTGTACCGTGCCGTCGTGTTTCCCTGGCACTGCGATCATATCGGCCACATGAATGTGCGCTGGTACGCCCATCACTTCGACGATGCAGGATTCCATCTATGGACCATTGCAGGTGTCAGCCAGAAGGAAATGCACGCTAAAGGCGTCAGCCTTGTCGTCGGACAGATCAAAATAAATTACGTCCATGAAATGAATGCCGGCGACCTGCTGGTCATCCGTGGCGGGTTCAGTCATGTCGGCGGTAAATCGATCCAGCATCACCAACGCCTGTATAATGCCGATACGAATGTGCTGTGTGCGACGCAGGATACCATCGAAGTTTTCTTCGATCCCGAAACTCGGACATCTGCGCCGATGCCGGACTTCTATCGCGACAAGCTTACCCCGCTTGTTGTCGATTTCGAAAACTACAAGGACTGACGTCATGACTTCACTCTCAGGCAAAACAGCAATCGTCACCGGTGCCGGGCGCGGCCTCGGCAAGGCAATGGCGCAGGGAATGGTCGATGCAGGCGCGAATGTCGTTCTTGTAGAACTAGATCGTGACGTGCTTGACCAGGCCGCAGCCGAAATCGGCAAGGGATGCATCGCCGCTGCGGGTGATGTCTCCAACCCGGATGACGCGAAACGGATCCTCGCCGACTGCCTGGCGGCCTTCGGCGGCCTGCACATCCTGGTCAACAACGCGGGGCTCGGCCCGGAACGGTTCCGCGACACGGACCGGTCCAACGCCAAGATGATCTGGGAGATCGACCTTGCCGATTGGCGGCTCTATCTCGACGTCAACACGACCGGCCATTTCGTCATGACCCAGGCGGTGATGCCGCACCTGCTCTCACAGGACTGGGGGCGCATCGTCAATGTCACCACCAGCCTTGATACCATGACCAATTACACGAACGGCGCTTACGGCCCATCCAAGGCGGGCGCGGAAGCGTTGGCGACGATGATCGCAGGCGGCGTCGCCGGTACGGGTGTGACCTGCAACGTGCTGATTCCGGGCGGTCCTGCCGACACCCGGATGATCTCGGCGACCGGCGTATACGAAAACCGCGACAAGCTGATCCAGCCCGACGTGATGGTCCCGCCCCTGCTTGAGCTTGTATCCGAAGAAGGCGGGAAAATTAACAACCGGCGTTTCCGTGCCGCCTTGTGGGACACGTCGATCGGCGCCGACGAAAACCTTCAGAATTGCGGCGACCCCATCGCCTGGCCGCAGCTTGGCGGAAAGGCGATCCGCCCGGATAACGACCCGCGCGGAAACAAGAATACAGGCAATGAAAATGGCTGACGGAAAACTTATCGGAAAAGTTGTCCTGCTCACGGGCGCCGGGCGCGGGCTCGGTCGGGCAATGGCGCTCGCACTGTCGGAACAGGGCGCGCATCTGGCGTTGGTCGATCTGGACGGTGAAGAATTGCAGGAAGTCGCCCACGAGGTTCAGGCAATCGGTGGCGGCGCATCCGTTATTCCACTCGGCGCAGACGTCTGCGATCCGGAAAGCGCCGCGACTGCCGTACATTATGCCGCCGAAAATTTCGGTCGTATCGACGTCGTCTTCAATAATGCCGCGCTTGGCCCGCAGGCGGTTTCCGAAGACCCATTCGGCGCACCACCGAAATTCTGGGAACTGAACCCTTATATTTTCATCCGGATGATGGACATCAATGCCGCCGGACCTCAATTGATCGCCGCGGCTGCGGTCCCCCATATGATGAAAAACGGATGGGGGCGTATCGTCAATATCACCACGGCTCTGGATGCGATGTATGCACCCGGTATGGGCGCGTACGGACCGTCCAAGGCGGCGCTCGAAGCGCACACGGCGATCATGGCGAAAGACCTCGAAGGCACCGGTGTGACCGCCAATGTGCTGATCCCCGGCGGGCCCGCCAATACCCGTATGATCCCCGATGCGACCGGCATTCCGCGCG
>CAJQLI010000053.1 GCA_905479125.1 uncultured Alphaproteobacteria bacterium
CCTTCGCCTGCGTTGTCCGCCTCGACCCCGTCAACGACGAGTGCAATGACGGCACCCTCTGCGGATTCAGTGGTATAGCCCAGGAACTCCGTTGCGCCGGCCCGCTCACGGATATCGAACCAGACACTTTCATCCGCCGCCGAACCCGATCCGGTCCAGCTCTTGCGGGCTTCGGCACGCTGGCGCTCCATTGCGACATCGAAGCCTGCCGTATCGACCGGCCGCCCCTGACCACGCAGCACGTCCTCGGTAAGGTCGAGCGGAAACCCGTAAGTATCATAAAGCTTGAATGCGACCTCGCCATCGAGCGCCTCGCCGTCGCCGAGCTTCTCCGTTTCGTCTTCCAGCAGGCGAAGCCCGCGGCCGAGCGTTTCCTTGAACCGGGTCTCTTCCAGTTTGAGGGTTTCGGTCACCAGCGCTTCGGCACGCTCCAGTTCCGGGAAAGCCTTACCCATTTCCGTCACCAGCGACGGCACCAGCTTCCACAGCAGCGGATCCTGACAGCCCATAATGTGCGCATGGCGCATGGCGCGCCGCATGATCCGGCGCAGCACGTAACCACGCCCCTCGTTCGACGGCAGGACCCCGTCCGAAATCAGAAAGCTGGATGCGCGCAAATGATCGGCGATGACGCGGTGCGATGCCTGATGATCACCATCCGGATCGACACCGGAGGCCTGAGCCGACGCCTCTATCAGGTGGCGCATCAGGTCGATGTCGTAATTGTTATGCTTGCCCTGCAGAACGGCGGCGATACGTTCCAGGCCCATACCGGTATCGATCGACGGACGCGGCAGGTCGTTACGCGTTGCCGCGTCAATCTGCTCGTACTGCATAAAGACGAGATTCCAGATTTCGATAAACCGGTCGCCGTCTTCGTCCGGGCTGCCGGGCGGACCACCGGGAATGCCTTCACCGTGGTCGAAGAATATCTCGGAACAGGGCCCGCACGGGCCTGTGTCGCCCATTGACCAGAAATTGTCGCTCGTCGGAATGCGGATAATCCGGTCATCGGACAGCCCGGCAATCTTCTTCCACAGATCGAAAGCCTGGTCGTCTTCGGAAAACACCGTCACCAGCAGCTTCTCTGCCGGGAGGCCGTATTCCTTGGTGATCAGGTTCCAGGCATGCTCGATCGCGACATCCTTGAAATAGTCGCCGAATGAAAAATTGCCGAGCATCTCGAAGAAGGTGTGATGGCGCGCCGTGTAACCGACGTTCTCCAGATCGTTATGCTTGCCGCCGGCGCGCACACATTTCTGAGACGTCGTCGCGCGGCTATAGGGACGTTTTTCAAGACCGGTAAACACGTTCTTGAACTGCACCATGCCGGCATTGGTAAACAGCAGTGTCGGATCGTTATGCGGCACCAGCGGCGATGAAGACACAATCTCATGATCGTTGTTCCCGAAATATTCGAGAAAGGCCGTCCGGATGTCATTGGTGGTCGAAGTCATCTGTCCGCTTTCATCGCCTGTTTTGGCCGATCCCGCTGGCCTTTGCCGCGCGCGGGCGTTCGTCCCGTTCGAAGGCGCCGGTTTTAGCGGGCGGGAATGAGTCTGTCCAGATTATGCAGCGCGCCGTTTCCGCCGATATTCTGCCCGCCACGGCACCTTTTACAGCGCACAGCAAAACGGGCCCCACCGAGGGGCCCGTCCTGTTGCACGCTGTTCAGGGAGAAAATCAGTCTTTTGCGTCTGCCCCGCCGTCGACCTGATCGGCATTTCCCGCCGGGTCGGTCAATGCGGCCTCGGACAGGACGCCGGCCTCCGCCATGATCTCGCGTTCCAGCTGGGCTGAAAGGTCCGTGTTTTCGAGCAGGAAGTTCTTTGCGTTCTCACGCCCCTGCCCGATCCGCTGATCGCCATAGGAGAACCAGGAACCGGATTTCTCAACCAGTCCGGCTTTGACCCCGAGATCGACAAGCTCGCCCATCTTGGAAATACCCTGACCATACATGATGTCGAATTCGACCGTCTTGAAGGGCGGCGCCATCTTGTTCTTCACAACCTTGACGCGGGTCTGGTTGCCGACGATTTCATCGCGATCCTTGAGCGCACCGATACGGCGGATATCAAGCCGGACCGAAGCGTAGAATTTCAGCGCATTACCGCCCGACGTCGTCTCGGGGCTACCGAACATCACGCCGATCTTCATGCGGATCTGGTTGATGAAGATAATGAGGCACTGGGACCGGTTGATGGAACCCGTCAGCTTGCGCAGCGCCTGGCTCATCAGGCGGGCCTGCAGGCCGACATGGGTATCGCCCATTTCGCCCTCAAGTTCGGCCCGCGGCACGAGCGCGGCGACGGAATCGATCACGATCACATCGATCGCCCCGGACCGCACCAGCGTATCGGCTATTTCGAGCGCCTGTTCACCGGCATCGGGCTGCGAAATAAGCAGTTCCTCGATATCGACGTTCAGCTTGCGGGCATAGATCGGATCAAGCGCATGCTCCGCATCGATAAACGCGCAGGTGCCGCCCTTCTTCTGCGCCTCGGCAACAATGTGCAGAGCCAGGGTCGTCTTGCCGGAGCTTTCAGGACCGTAGATTTCAACGATACGTCCCCTTGGTACGCCGCCGATACCCAGCGCGATATCAAGCCCGATCGAACCCGTGGAGACCGCCTCGGCCTCTGCCGGCGAAGAGCCTTCGCCCAGCTTCATGATCGAGCCCTTGCCGTGTGCCCGTTCTATCTGGCTCAGCGCGGCTTCAAGCGCTTTCGATTTATCGTTTGCAGATCTGTCCATAATGTCCCGGTCAACCACTCTCAGATTGGTATCAGCCATAACGCCCTGCTCCTTATTTCATACGGTTTGTGTCGGTGCAATCAGGTGAATTTCATTAAATGTACCTGATTTGTTCTCATGCGCAACAAATAATTCAACAAATTGAAAACGCGTTGTTTTTTAAGCTGAATTCCGGCTTTGTTCTCATATTTCGCGGGTGGGTGAGAACCGCTGGCGCAGAGCATAACACACGAACGATTCGTTGCCGCCGCCCGAAACCGGCCGCGCAGATTGCCCTTTCGATACCGGAGCCCCAGTCGAAGGAGCAGGTTCCCAACAACAAACCGGAGCGCCCGA
>CAJQLI010000054.1 GCA_905479125.1 uncultured Alphaproteobacteria bacterium
CGCGGTGGTCGACGGCGAGATGAAAGTGCGCGGGCTGGAAGGTCTGCGAGTCGTCGATGCATCTGTTTTCCCGGACCTGACGGGCGGCAACATAAATGCCGTAGTGATCATGACGGCGGAAAAAGCGTCGGATATAATTCTTGGCAACACGGCGCTTGCCCGTGAAGCTGCCTGACGGCCCCATAAACGGAGACATCATCATGCTGCCCATGCCGATAGCCGATCACGAAGCGATTTGCGCAGAGCTCGCCGAATCCGGAAAATACGTGAAAGTACTCTGGCAGAGCGAGGATACGTTGATGTTCATCGCGCGCGGCCGCGAATACCGCTCGGAGTTTCACATCAACCCGTCCGACGAGCATATGACCATGCTCAAGGGCACAATGAACCTGCATTACCGCAAACCCGATGGCAGCGAGGATATCGCCGTGCTGAAGGCGGGGGAGACGATCTACACCGCCGCCGGCATTCCCCATTCGCCGCGTTTCCCGGCGGATGCGTTCCTGCTGGTCGGTGAACGCATGCGCCGTGCGGGCGAGACGGATACCTTCCAGTGGTTCTGCCCCGAATGCGACAAGCTGATCCACGAGGAATTTTTCGTTGTCGACGATTACACCAAGGACCCGGTCTCGAAGGCCTATGACGCGTTTTTCGAATCCGAAGCGGCGCGGACCTGCGACGATTGCGGGGCGGTGCATCCGGGCCGGGATTGAACGGCGGCTCTTGCTCGGTGTCACCCCGGCCCTGTGCCGGGGTCCAGAGCGCCGCCCGTGCGATGAACTGACTTGATCCCGGCACAAGGCCGGGATGACATTTTTATTGAATTACGAACGAACAAAAGGACGACTCAAATGCCCAAGGAAATCATCACCTCCGCCACCGCGCCCACAACCGGATTCAGCGACAAGGCGACGCCGTCGCCGCTGGCCCAGGGCATCAAATTCGGCAACATGATGTTCGTCTCCGGGCAGGGCCCGCTTGACCCGGAAACCAAGGAAGTCGTGTCCACCGATATCCAGGAACAGACGCGCCAGACCCTGACGAACCTGAAAGGCGTGCTGGCGGCAGCCGGGGCGGATTTCACCAATGTGGTGAATATGCGCGTCTGCCTGCGCGATGCAGGCGATTTTCAGCTGTTCAACGCGGCCTTCACCGAGTTCATGCAGGGCGAAAAGGTCACCCGCACCTGCATCGGCGGCACGCCGCATCGGGCGGGCGTGAATGTGGAGATCGACTGCGTGGCGATGTTCGACTGACGGGCGTGAACGCCTAGTAAAAAATCAGCGTCCGCACTTCGATGCTCTCGCGGGCGGGGAGCGATGGGTCGGGGGCGTTCGGGGCTTCGAAGGCGGCGTGTGCCGTCCATCTTGCGCGGCCATCCAGCTCCGAATCGAAGCATTTCAGCAGAATGACCCCGTCGCGTTCCATGTCCGGGAAATAGGTCCATTTCTGCGCGGGGTTGTAGGACAGGTTCAGGATGCCGCCGACGCGGTCGTTATAGATGCGTTCCGCCGGGATCATGTCGCTTTCGCCGATGCTGTCCCATGCGCAGATCGCAATCGGATCGGTTTTCACGGGGCCGGTCAGCGGGCGCCAGACATTAACCGACGTGAAACGGTGTTTCAGCCGTTCTTCGGCCTCGTCGGCGGGCAGCAGGTCGCGCACGCGTGCAGGGGCGGAGCGGTCGGTAAAATCGTTATGGGCGCTGCGGACGGGGTCGCGGACGCCGAGGGCCGCGCGCTTTTCCGGATCACCGATGCGGATGGTGTGATCGAAGATCACGACCTTTTTGGCGCCTGTAGCCTCCAGTAGCAGTTTTTCAAGCTCGGGATAATAAATCTCCGTCACCTGTTTTTCATCGGTGAAATCGGTGACGGCGGTGTCGTATTTCAGGAACTCGTATCCCTGAACCTCCATGTCGAGCTGATCGGCCGTCGGCCGCCCGTCATGGATGGTGATTTCCTTCATTTCATAATTGCCGGTCTTCGGGTCCGTGCGCCCGCCGCCGGTATCGCTGACCTGCGTGACCGGGGTTTCGCCGGTCGGGATGGTGAACTGAAGAAGACCTTTAACGGTCCGGTCCTGAAGCTGTGTCTCGGTCATGAATTCGCGCCTCCGAGGGTAAATTCTATCCATTCAGTATAGCAGCCCACGGGCATCCGGGGGAAACTTCAGGGCTGAACATGAAGGCAGATTTGCATAGCGCTTGGAAACATCAAAGTCCGTATAGTTTCAAAGCATTATCCCGCATAACCTTACGTTTTGCTTCAGGTTTCCATTCCATCTCGGCGACGTCGCTCATGGCGCGTTCAGGGTCGACGACGGGCCAGTCGGTGCCGAACATGACCTTGTCCTGGCCGAACGAGTTCATGTATTTGCGCGTGGCTTCCGGCCAGTGTTTCGGCGCATAGGCATCAAGCCCGATATGGACGTTCGGATGCTTCCAGGCGACGGAGATCATTTCTTCATACCAGGGATAGCCGATATGAATGCCGATCAGCTTCAGGTCGGGGAAATCCATGGCGATGCGGTCGAGACAGATCGGGTGACCGACGCTGGGCAGACGGCGATGCGGGTTATAGACGAGGCAATGACCGACCTGCATCTGGATCGGGATGTCCAGTTCGCAGCATTTGGCATAAAACGGATAATACTTGGCGGCATCAGGTGCTTCGTCGAACCAGTGCGGATAAAGATGCGCGCCGACGAATCCGAGATCCCGGACAGCGTGCTCTACTTCGGCCAGGCTTTCCATGATTCGTGACGGATCGATGCCGATCAGGCCTGAATACCGGTCCGGGTATTTTTCAACCAGTCCGGCGATATAGTCGGTTGGCATATGGGCGGAGCCCTGGATACGGAGGTCTCCCGAGCGCTGGGCGATGAGAAACGACCGTTCAATCCCGCAGCGGTCCATCATGGTGATGTAGTCTTCGGGGGAGACCCCGTCGCGGTATTCCGGTTTTACCCGGACTTTTTCGCGAAAACCCTTATCGGTCGACATCCAGCCGTTATTCACGGTATCCGGGGTAAAGGCGTTGCACACGATATCGATCGCGCCATAGTTCTCGCCGGCAGCATTGGTCATTGTCGTTCCTCCGTATTCCCATCAAGGAATAAAGAGAATCCGGGCGACTGCAAAGGGGATGGAGTCTGTATCCGCCCCTGACACCGTTTCCTGCACGGATCGGTATCAGAGGCGGAACGAGAGGGCCGGTGGGGCGACCACTCGCGTTGTTCATCTGGTTTCTATTCAATGAACACGCGAGGTGCCGGAATCATCCGTCGAAAGGTAAATTTTTGTCAGGCACCGGTTTCGGCACGTATGGCACCGATATACCGGTCCATCATGTCGCGCGGTGTTTTGCCGACATATACGTACGCAATGCCGCCTTTACGCCATGACGCAACATTGACGCCGTGGGCGGTGGAAAATTTCGGGTCATGATCCGGCTTGTCCGTCTTCATGAGGCAGAGCGAGAACGGCTCACCGGATTTCGGCAGGTAGGCGATCTGGGCCAATGGCCTGCCGTCTATGGCGAAAACCTTCGCATATTTGTAATCGGCGTCGACGGGCGCAAGGTCAGGCGCTTTGATCGTCGTCCCGAGCAGCTTGCTGACGCGTAGCATCTGCCCGACCTTTCGGGAATCCGGCGGATTGGTGGGGGATACGGAGGCCCGGGTATAGAGCGCCTGGTAACTCGCTATACGGTCTACCCAGACCGCCCATTGCGTGGGCTTTGGCGCACTCGGCGGGAAGATATGTTGTCCTGCGAGCAGTCCGACGACGAAAAAGACCGCGATGGACGCGGCCAACGGTGCAAAACGGCTGAGCCGGGAAGGCGATGCCACGGGCTGATAGGATTGAATATGGTCCGCGATGTGCGAAAGATCCGGCACGTCGATGAGCGCTTCGGCAGCCTCGCGGTAGGGCAGCGCTGATTGCTCGAGCGCGGCGATGGTTTCACGTGCGTCGGGATCGTCGGCGAGAAGACGATCCATATCGGCGATTTCGGCAGGTGACAGGAGCCCGTCGGCATAGGCCAGGAGTTTTTCATCAGATAGTGTCATGTCCGCTCGATACTCCTTTCCCGCTCTGATGGGTCGTTTATCATCTCAGCGATCTTCGACCGGCCCCGAACCAACCTGCTGGTGAGCGTTCCTGCAGGAATATCAAGCGTGGCCGCAGCTTCTTCGTAACTAAGCCCCTGGACGTAAACCAGATAAACCGCGTCTTTCTGAGCTTCGGGTAATTTGTCTACTGCCTGTAACACCTGAGAGAGGAAAATCTTCCCTTCAGCGGATTCATCCGTGTCGACGAGCCCGGCATCTTCGGCATCAACGAACCCTGCGCCACGCCGTATGGAATCCCTTCGGAGATCGTTTTTCCAGATCGATTGCATGATCGTGATTGTCCAGGCATCGAGCCGGGTTCCGGCCTGAAACTGATGGCTGCGCGACAGGGCACGTTCGCAGGTCGCCTGGACCAGATCATTGGCCTTGTCAGGATTGCGGCACTTGACCATCGCATACCGCCACAAACGGGGCAGCAGGGCGGTCAGGTCGTCGCGGAACTCATCTGTGGTCATGTCCGGCAAAGCATATCACGGTTCACGTGATCTGTTACCCCGACAGAGAGGCTCAATCGATCGGCGGGAAAACATGCTTGCCGTCAGCTCCGAGCGGTAAATCGACCACGAATTCGACATTATCGGGCTTCAACGTTCCGTATAGGTGTGGAAACAACGCTCCATTGCGTGATACTTCCCATTTCAGGGCGTCACCAAGGGTTTCTCCGTCGATTTTGACCAGAACGAGCCCCTTGATGCCGGAAAAATGCTTTTCTGCAGTCTCAAGTGACTGTTCGGCTGTCGAAAAGTGGATAAATCCGTCGTTCTCGTCGATCCCACTGCCGAAATACGTGCCTGATTCAACAGCAGCATCCCATTCCGATCTGGCACATATTTTATAGATGAATTTTGCGGTCATGGCATGAGCATAGGGAAGTCATCGACGGACCTCCAGACTGTATTTACGTCTTCCGACTGAGCGTTTCTTCAGGTTTCGTTTACGCGGTGATTGTACAAAAGGACTATGATTTTCAATATGGAAGATAGATCTTGAATAAGATGTTCAAGATTGTCATACCCGTTATGATTGTTGTCGTGCTCGGTGTGGCCGGGTGGCTGTATCTCGAGAGCACGGGAAACAGCGGTCAGGCCGGTCGAGCCGCCAATGCCGTGATTGCCGCTGCGGACAGGGCGATCGATTCCGCGCGTGCCGACGAACGTTACAGAGAAAACGAGGAAGAGAATTTCGTCAATCTCGGCGCTATCTTCACGTCGAACGGCAACGTTGTCGCCACGTTGATTGTGCGGGGCACAAAGGGCGCGGGCGCCGTGTGCAACAATATTGCCTTCGTGCGGGATTATCTTGTGGGATTGATGTCCGATCATCCGCCAGACAGTCGAAACCTGTCCGCCGGCCCCGTCGGCTATAACGGGTCCATTCGGGATGGGATCAACAAACTGGTGCAATACGACGCGGTCCAGAGGATCAGGTATGATTCTTATCATCTTGGACAAACCGGCGGCTCGCCTAACTGCTGACAGGAAAGCCTTGCCGTTAAAGGCGAAGTCGTCCTAAAACCGGTAGATACTCCATAACCGGTTTGATCCCATGAAATTCCCGCCGCCACCGCTTCCGAGCCCGTCAAAACCGACTTTCACGCCGCCACCGGGAGCGTGCGACGCGCATGTCCATGTGTTCGGACCGAGCGACCTGTTTCCCTATCATCCCAACACAACTTACAAGCCGGTCGACGCGCCGAAGGAAAAGCTGCGTGCACTGCACGGATTGTTGGGACTGGACCGATCGGTCATCGTGCAGGCGACCTGTCACGGCACTGATAACTCGGCAACACTCGATGCAATTGCGACATCCAACGGCCGTTGGCGTGGTGTCGCCATTGTCGATGAGGATTTTACCGAGAAGGACTTCGAGGACCTGCATGAAGGCGGTATCCGGGGGATCCGGTTCAGCTTTGCGCGGCATCTCAGCGGCCCGCCCAATTTTGACCGCGTTCATCGCATCGCCGAGAAGATCGAGGGGCTGGGCTGGCATCTCGTGATCTATATCGAGGCGCAGGACATCATCGAGTTCAGCGCGGACCTCCGTAAATTCAAGCTGCCGGTCGTGTTTGATCACATGGTGCGGATCAAGGTTGCGGATGGGCTTGAGGCGGAACCTTTCAAGTTGTTGCTCGATTTCATGCGGAACGAGGATGTCTGGGTAAAGATCTCCTGTGCGGAACGTTTGTCGCAGATGGGCGCGCCATATGACGATGTTGTGCCGTTCGCGCAGGCGGTTATTGAGACCAATCCCGACCGTGCTCTGTGGGGCACTGACTGGCCGCATCCCAACTTGTGGGAAGGTATGCCCGATGAGGGAACACTGGTGGACCTGATTCCGCGCTATGCGCCGGATGCGGAAACACAGCACAAGCTCCTGGTCGACAATCCGGCGGCCCTGTACGGGTTCGGGGATTGATCCCAGCGCTCACAGCGCTTCTTGGTTTCCAGCTGGCGGGAGAGCTGATTGTCCGCCTGACGGGGATTCCCGTGCCGGGCCCGGTTCTGGGCATGGTGCTGCTTGCCGCGTTCTTTGCTTTGCGCGGCGGTGTTCCGGAAGAACTCCGGAAAGCAGCCTCGGTCATTCTTCAGCATCTTTCACTACTGTTTATACCCGCCGGTGTGGGGCTGATGCTGCACGCGGCCCGGATCGAGGCGGAATGGCTGGCGATAGGGGCAGCCCTTCTCGGCAGCACGGTTCTTTCGCTGGTTGTCACAGTGCTTGTCTTTCGGGCATTTGCGCGCTCCGATGATCGGGAAGAGCGGGGTGACGCCTGATGCCATCCGTCGTCACAGAGGTCTGGGTTTATCTGTCTGCCAATCCGCTGCTGTGGCTGACGGCGACGATGGTTGCTTATATCTCAGGGCATTGGCTCTATCTGAAGAGCGGTGAAAATCCGCTGGTGAATTCGGTCGCAATTGCCGTGATCGCGCTGATCGCCTTGCTTTGGGCGACGGACACGGACTATGCGCGCTACTTCGACGGGGCGCAGTTTGTACACTTCATGCTTGGGCCGGCGGTCGTAGCATTGGCAGTCCCTCTCTATGAACACAGACGCGAACTGCGCCGGACTATATTGCCGATCGTTCTGGCCTTGCTGGCAGGGGCCACGACGGCGGTACTGTCCGCCGTGGGCATTGCCGCGGCACTTGGCGCAAGCATGGAGACTATTACATCGCTTGCGCCGAAATCTGTTACCTCTCCCATCGCCATGGGCATCGCCGAACGGATCGGCGGATTGCCGTCGCTAACGGCGGGGCTGGTTATCATTACCGGTATCCTGGGCGCCATCATCGGCACGCCATTGTTCAATGCCATGGGGATGAAAGACTGGCGCGCCCGCGGCTTTGCCATGGGGGTTACCGCACATGGGATCGGCACGGCACGGGCCTTTCAGGTGAATGATGTCGCCGGCACGTTTGCGGCGATCGCACTTGGGCTGAACGGTGTTGCGACGGCGATCCTCGTGCCGTTGCTGGTCGTTCTGTTTCTCTGAGACGGGATCAGGCGGGTATCAGACGGGAATCAGACGGGCATTGTTGATTTCTGTCCGTCGCGGGTCGGAATACCGTTATCGAATTCCATATAGCGCCAGCGCCATGTATCGCCAGCGCTCTCGATGTAACCGGCGGTCTGGCCGGGAAAATGCGCGGGCACCACGATAGTGTTGCTATCGGCAACCTCTCCCAGGATACGCTTGCGGCTGGCGGAGGCTTCTTCCGGGTTGGGGCAGAAACACGTGCTCCAGTCCGGCTCAACGCATTGCAGTGCGTGATGCATCATGTCGCCGGTAAAAATGGCATGCTCGTCTTTTGACTTGAAATTCACGCAGACCTGTCCCGGTGAATGCCCGAAGGCGGGGCTGAGCCAGATGCCGTCTTCCAGTTCGAAATCCGCTTCGACCAGCCGCGCCTGTCCGGCCTCGACAATCGGCAGGCAGCTGTCTTCCCAGACGGCAGAACGGCGTTCGTCGCGTTCGGCTGCCGCGGCATCGGCTTCCCAGGCCTCGTATTCCTTCTTGCCGAAGATGTAGATCGCATTGGGAAATGTCGGCACCCATTTGCCGTTGATCAGCCTGGTGTTCCAGCCGCAATGATCTACGTGCAGGTGGGTGCAGAAAACGTAGTCGATGTCCTCAAACCGCAGGCCATGCGCGGCAAACCCGTCGAGCCAGGGCTGTTTGGGATAATCGAGGGCAGGTCCGCGCAACGGCTTGTGCTCACCGACGCAGGTATCGATCAGGATATTGTGCTTCGCCGTGCGGACCACGAACGTCTGGTAGGTGATGACCAGCAGATCCTGCGCGGCGTCATAAACTTCCGGCGCCATGGTCTTCAGATGGGCGAGGGCGGTCGCCTTGTCGGCCGTCGGGAACATGACCGTCGGTGCTCGCCACGGGCCGTCGCGTTCAATGAAACTCGAAACCAGAATGTCGCCGACAGTGAATGGCCGCATGTTTGCTCTCCCATTTTTTGTGACAATACCCCGGGATAATGGTTCTGGCGATATCGGGCCGCAGGATTTACCATTCAGGTACTGCCACAGGAGGATACAATGGATACAGGCGTCGAATCCCTTCGGGAAATTCCGATCAAGGAAATCACGACCGATACCGACACGCGCGATATTCTCGCGCATTGCAGGTTCCAGGGGGAGGTCAATAAGTTCGACGAGATTGTCATCGTCGACACGGACGCCCATCACATGGAGATCGAATCCTGGGCGGCGATCTGTGAATACATCGAAGACGAGGTTCAGCGCACGATGGCGCTGGACCACCTGCAGAACCGGACCGGTAGTCCGCCCTATGGTCTGAACGGCGACCTTGCGCTGCGCTATCAGGATATCGGCGGCCGGGTGCCGCATCAGGCGAAACTGGGCGAGGTCGTAGAAGACACGTCCGTTCACCGCGACGTCACGCTGATCCGCCGCGCGATTGAATCCTTTCATCTCGATTACATGGTGGTTTTCCCGACACCGATGCTGAATCTCGGCATGCATCCGCAGTTCGACATGGAGGCAATGCTGGGCCGCGCCTATGACAAGTGGTTCTGCGAGAACATTCTGCCGATGGATCCGAAGATGAAGACGATGCTCTTTATCCCGTTCAACGATCCGCATGCGGCGCTCAAGACGGTTGAGGAGCTGGGCGATCATCCGGATGTCGTCGGGTTCATGGTCACGTCGGTGCGTCACAAGCCGGTGCATCACAACGACTACATGAAGGTCTATCGCGCGATGGAGGAAACCGGCAAGCCGCTCGGTTTCCATGCCGGTTATAACTGGGCCGACCCGTCGATGGCGCAGATCAACCGCTTCGGCACCATGCATGCGCTGTCGTTTGTGTGGTGCAATGTCGTGCATATGAGCAACTGGGTCATGAACGGGATGCCGGAACGCTTCCCCGGCCTTGATGTTATCTGGATCGAATCCGGGCTCGCCTGGGTGACCTGGCTGATGCAGCGGCTTGATCACACCTACCTGATGCGGTCCTCCGAAGCGCCGATGCTCAAAAAGCTGCCGAGCGAGTACATGGCCGAGATGTTCTATACCTGCCAGCCGATGGAGACCGATCACCGCGAAGCGCTCGAAGTGACGCTGAAGATGATCAACGCCAAGGAACAGCTGCTTTACGCGTCTGACTGGCCGCACTGGGATTTCGATGCCCCGAGCGTGATCTGGGATCTGCCGATGCTGGATGACCAGGCGAAGAAGAACATCCTGGGCGAGAACGCGCTGAAACTGTTCGGCCTGGACCGGCCTGCGGGGAAATAGAAAGCGGAGCCGCGCTGACGGAATAACAGATCGGGGCGTTCATACGTGACGGCCTGATTCAGTTTTCCTTCTTGTCGGCTTTTTCTGCCCCGTCGGCTTTTTCTGACGGGTCTTCCTTCCGCAGACGGTTTTCGCCATGCGCGATCCAGAGCCCCGACGCGAAGATCATCGCACCGCCGATCCAGACGAAGATGTCGGGCACTTCGCCGAACAGGAAATAGCCGAAGATCGCGACCCAGATCAGCCGGGCAAAATCGATCGGCATTACCACATTGGTCGGCGCGGCCTTCAGGGCGTAGTTCAGCAACAGGTGACCGGTCGAACCACAGAGACCGACGACGGCCAGCCAGCCCAACTGGCTCCAGGTCGGCCATTCCCAGACATACAGGGCAGGGACCAGCGAAATCGGGATCAGCAGCAATACCATGTAGACCGTGATGGTCAGCGGTGAATCCGTTCGGCCGAGGCTCTTGATGATCATCACCGCACTGCCCCACAGAAGGGCCGCACCGACGGCCATGAGCGCGCCGTGATTGATCGCTTCAAACCCGGGCCGCAGGACGACGATTGTCCCGCCGAACCCGATCAGGATGGCAGCCCAGCGCGTCAGCCCGACGCTTTCCCGGAAGATGAAGATGGCAAGGAAGGTTGCGAAAATCGGGGCGGAAAACGTCAGCGCGGCAACCTCCGCCAGGGGGGTGATCGACAGCGCGTAGAAGAACATGGCCATCGACGCGAAGTTGATCGTGACGCGCATCAAATGCGTGCCGAGCCGC